>SCTE01000466.1 GCA_004298915.1 Chloroflexota bacterium
GCTCGTGCCGGGAACCTCGATCCCGACCGCGATCGCCACCGAGCTGAGCCGCCTGAAGCCCGGTCGGATCGTCGTCCTCGGCGGCACGGGCGTCGTGTCCGACGGCGTCAAGGCCGCGCTCGCGGCGTACGTGGGGCCCTGACCGGGCCCTGAGGACCGACCGCGGCCCGAGCGCCTGCGCCGAGGGTGGCGTCGATGGTAGGCTGACCGGACTGCCTTGGAACCTGGTCCTGTGAGGCCCGGCTCCGGTCCAGAGAGGCCGACAAGGAGGGTCGACTGCCCGTGCGCGCAGCCCGCGAGGCCGCACCTTTGCCCGCCGTCCCGCGCTCGTCGGCCAGACCCGCTTCCGTCCTGATCATCGGGTCCGGCCCGGTCGTCATCGGGCAGGCCGCTGAGTTCGACTATGCCGGCACCCAGGCCTGTCGCGCCCTGCGTGCCGAGGGCGTCCGAACCGTCCTGGTCAATTCGAACCCCGCCACGATCATGACCGACCGGGATGTCGCGGACGCGGTCTACCTCGAACCCCTCACGATCGAGGCGATCGAGTCGGTCATCGCCGCGGAGCGTCCCGAGGGCCTCCTGGCCGGGCTCGGCGGCCAGACCGGCCTCAACCTGGCGATGGAGCTCGCGAAGGCCGGGATCCTGGACCGGTATGGCGTCCGGCTGCTCGGGACGCCACTGGCGGCCATCGAGATGGCCGAGGACCGCGAGGCGTTCCGCGATCTCCTCGACCGGCTTGGCCAGCCGTATGCCCCATCGGCCATCGTCGAGGGTGCCACACCGGCCGAGCGGACCGCGTCGGCCGACGCCGCCCTCGCGACCATCGGCCTGCCGGCCATCGTGCGCCCCGCCTTCACGCTCGGCGGCACCGGCGGCGGCATCGTCGATACCGAGGCGGACTACCGGGAGCGGATCCGCAGCGGCCTCCGCGCCAGCCCGATCGGCCAGGTCATGGTCGAGCAGTGCCTGGTCGGCTGGCAGGAGATCGAATACGAAGTCATGCGCGACGCGGATGACACCTGCATCGCGGTCTGCTCGATGGAAAACTTCGACCCGCTCGGGGTCCACACCGGCGACTCGATCGTCGTCGCCCCGGTCCAGACCCTGTCGGACCCGGTCCACCAGCGCCTCCGCAGCGCCGCCCTGGCCATCATTCGGGCGCTCGGCGTGGAGGGTGGCTGCAACGTCCAGTTCGCGCTCTCGCCCGACAGCACCGAGTACGCTGTCATCGAGGTCAATCCGCGCGTGTCGCGCTCGTCGGCGCTGGCGTCCAAGGCCACGGGTTATCCGATCGCCAGGGTCGCCGCCCAGATCGCGATCGGTCGGCGGCTCGCGGAGATCCCGAACGTGGTCACCGGGACGACCGTTGCCGCCTTCGAACCCGCCCTCGACTACGTCGTGGTGAAGCTGCCCCGCTTCCCGTTCGACAAGTTCCCGACCGCCGATCGGTCGCTCGGCAGCCAGATGAAGGCGACCGGCGAGGTGATGGCCATCGACCGAACCTTCGGTTCGGCCCTCAACAAGGCGCTTCGGGGGCTCGAGCAGGCGGGCGCCGGACCGCTCGCCGAGGATCCCGCCTGGGCGGCCACCGTCGCGTACCTCGCGGCAGCCCTCGGCCGCGACCCGGCGGGATCCGGAGACGACGCCGAATTCGAGGATGGGATCATCCGCTGGATCGACGAGCGCGGGGAAGCCTGCGAGTCGACGCGCCACGCCCAGCGGACCGCCGCCCCGATCGTCCTTCGGCGGTTCCTCGCGCCATCGGACGATCGGCTCTGGCGGATCCTTGCCCTCCTGCGCCGGCACGTTCCCGCCGCGGAGGTGGTGGCCGCGACCGGCATCCATGCCTGGTTCCTGTCCGAGCTCGATCGGAACGTCCGTCTCGAGGCCGAGGTCGCGACGCTCGGCCCGCGGCTCGCGGATGCCGCTGATGCGGCCGGGATCGAGCTCCTCGGCACCGCCAAGCGAGCCGGGTTCGGCGATCACGAGCTTGCCGGGCTGGCGGGCGTCCCGGATGCCGCCATCCGGACCGCACGCCTCGCGAGCGGGATCGTGCCCGGCTACGCGATGGTCGACACCTGCGCCGCCGAGTTCGCCGCCGACACGCCCTACTTCTACGCGACCTATGCCGCTTCGGGGTCGCCACCCGAGGCGTCACCGGTGACCCGATCGGCGGCCCTCGTGATCGGCAGCGGGCCGGTCCGGATCGGGCAGGGGATCGAGTTCGACTACTGCGCCGTGCAGGCGGCGGACACGCTCCGGGGCGCCGGCTGGTCGGCCGTGATGATCAACTCGAACCCGGAAACGGTCTCGACGGACTTCGACTCCTCGACCCGCCTGTACTTCGAACCGCTCGACCCCGAATCGGTGCGCAGCGTGATCGATGCCGAAACGGGACCCGGCGAGGACCTCCTCCCGGCACTGGTCGCCTATGGGGGGCAGACGCCCCTCAACCTCGCCGCGCCGCTCGCGGCGGGGGGCGTGCCCCTGCTCGGGTCGGACCTCGAGGCGATCGACCAGGCCGAGGAGCGGACGCGGTTCTCGGCACTCCTGGATCGACTCGGGATCCCCCAGCCGGACGGCGGCATGGCCCACTCCTTCGAGGAGGCGCTGACGCTCGCCGAGCGTGTCGGCTACCCGGTCATCGTCCGCCCCTCGTTCGTGATCGGCGGGCTCGCGATCGACTTCTGCTACTCACCCGA
The DNA here is from genome assembly GCA_004298915.1 of Chloroflexota bacterium. Lineage (GTDB taxonomy): Bacteria > Chloroflexota > Limnocylindria > Limnocylindrales > CSP1-4 > UBA5189. The sequence continues at coordinate 2,703 of SCTE01000466.1, forward strand.
GGACCTCGCCCGCCAGCTGGCCCTGGCGACCGTCGTCGATCCCGATCGACCCGTGCGGATCGATCGCTATCTCGAGGGCATCGAGGTGGACGTCGATGCCGTGTCGGACGGCACCGACGTGCTCATTCCGGGACTGCTCGAGCACGTCGAACGCGCGGGCGTCCATTCGGGTGACTCGGTCGGCCTGTTCCCACCGCAGACGGTGAGCGAGGGCGATCAGGGCCTCATCGTGGCGACGATGGAGCGGATCGTCCTCGCCCTCGGCGCGAAGGGCCTGGTCAATGCCCAGTTCATCGTCCGGGACGACGGCGTGTACCTCATCGAGGTCAACCCGCGGGCCTCGCGGACCGTTCCGTTCCTGTCCAAGGTCACCGGCGTCCCGATGGTCCAGCTGGCGGTCCGGATCGCCCTGGGTTCGACGCTCGCCGAGCTCGGCTGGCCCGGCGGCCTGTTGCCACCGCCCGACTTCGTCGCGGTCAAGGCGCCGGCGTTCTCGACGACCAAGCTGCGTGGCGTCGATCCTTCGGTCGGACCGTTCATGCAGTCGACCGGCGAGGTCATCGGGATCCATCGCGATCCAAGGGTCGCCCTCGCCAAGGCCCTGCGCGGGGCGTCGCTGATCCCTCCGCGGGCCGGGGTCGGGGATGGCGCGCTCGCGCCCGTCGCCCTGTTGTCGATCGCGGATCGGGACAAGGGCGGCCTTGCCCGGCTCGCGGCCGCGTTGATCGGTGCCGGCTACCGACTCATGGCGACCCCGGGCACACGCGACGAACTGGCTCGCCACGGCGTGGCGGCCGATCCCGTGGCCAAGCTCGGCACGGACCCGACCGCGGCACCGACCATGCCCGGGATCCTCGACGTCATCGCGTCGGGCGAGGTCAGGCTCGTGGTGAA
>SCTE01000467.1 GCA_004298915.1 Chloroflexota bacterium
CGCTCGCTGTTCCCCGACGACTGGGGCGGCGTGCCGCCGCTCTGGGACCTGCCGATCTACCGGATCCTGGGCAAGAAGGTCTTTGCCACCTGGCACGGCTCCGACTGCCGCCAGATGCGGGTCCATCTTGAGCGGAACCCGTGGAGCTATTTCAAGTACTCGGACATCCGACCGGACGACGACCGGACCGCCAAGGTCGTCGAGGTGTTCAGGACGTATGCCGACCGCCAGTTCGTCACGGCCCCGGACTATCTCGACTACGTTCCCGATGCCGAGGTCCTGGGCCGGCTCATCGACCTCGCCGAGTGGCCTGAGCAGGTTCCGGAGCAGCGGGTGGTCCCGCGCATCCTGCACGCGCCGAGCCGTCGCGGGACCAAGGGCACTGAGCTCCTCCTGCCCGCCATGGACCAGCTCAGGTCCGAAGGGCTTGCCTTCGAGTTCCAGCTCCTCGAGGGTGTCCCGCATGCCGAGGCAAGGGCAGCGATCCAGGCGGCCGACATCGTCATCGACAACCTCATCACGGGTGACTACGAGCTGGTCTCGATCGAGACGATGGCCTCGAGCCGGGTCGCCGTCGCCAACATCCAGGCGGCGAGCGCGGCGGCGTTCCCGGACGCTCCCGTCTACAACGTGAACCCCGAGACGGTTGTGGATCGGCTCCGTGCATTGATCACCGACATCGATCTCCGGCACTCCCTCGCCGCGCGCGGCCGAGCGCACGTGGCCGCGAACCACGACGCCCCCGTCGGCGCGGAGAAGCTGCTCGCCGCCTATCGAGCGCCCAGCCGCGCCGTCGCCAGGCAGGCATTTCCCGACTGGGTGTCACTTGCCCCGGCCCGGCGGGTCGAGCAGGTCGAGCGCCGCCTCGCCGAGGCGCGCCAGCGCGAGCTCGACTACCGGCGGCGACTGGGCCTGTCGGTCGAGTTCGCGGAGGCCCGAACCCCCACCGAGCGCCTGCCGATGCCGCTCCGGCTCTTTCTCCGAAAGTGGAGGGCGAGGGTCTCCCAGGCCGTGAAGCGGCGGCGCGCACGGTGACCGCCGACGGGGCCACGGGCTCGAAGGGCCGTCGGGCCCGACGCCCGTTCGTCCTCGTGACGCACTCCTACTACGAGGAGGATCCTCGCGTCCGGCGCCAGGCCGAGGCCATCGTGGCGTCGGGCCGGCCGGTCGACGTCATCTCGCTCCGCCGGCCCGCGGACGCGGCCGAGGGCACCGTCGACGGCGTCAACGTGCGACGGCTCGACGTCCAGCGCCGGCAGGGTGCCGGCCTGGGCACCTACCTCGCCGAGTACCTCGCGTTCTTCGTCCGCGTGGCGTGGACCCTGATCCGGACCCAGCCGCGACGTCATTACGCGCTCGTGCAGGTCGCGACGCTGCCCGACTGGCTGGTCTTCGCGGCCCTCCCCCTGCGGCTCGCCGGGATCCCGGTCGTCATCGACCTCCACGAGGCGATGCCCGACTTCTTCCGGAGCCGCTTCCCGTCGGCCGCCAATCCCATGATCCATCGGGGCCTGCTCCTCGCCGAGCGGCTGTCGATCGCGGCCTCGTCGCATGCGATCACCGTCAACGAGGCGCTCCGTGACCGCCTGATCCGGCTCGGAGCCCCGGCCGCCAAGGTCAGCCTCGTGCGAAACACCCCGTCGCTTGCCCGATTCGATCCCGCTGCCCACGAGACGCGGGCCTTCATGGAGGACGGGACACTTCGCCTGGTCTACGCGGGCGCGCTCACGCCGACGTACGAGCTCGATGTCGCCATCCGAGCCGTGGCCCGCGTCATGGCGCAACGGCCCAACCTTCCCGTCCAGTTCGACATCTATGGCCGCGGAGACTCGAGCGACGTCCTCAGGGCCCTTGCCGCCGAGCTCGGGATCGGCGACCGGGTGATCCAGCACGGGCGGATCCCCCTCGAGGCCGTGCCGGCCGCCATCGCGCGTGCCGATATCGGGCTCGCTCCGACGCGTCGCGATGCGTTCACCGATTCCAGCCTGTCGACCAAGATCCTCGAGTACGCGGCGATGCGACGGCCCGCGATCGCGACCCACCTGCCACTCGTCGAGCGGACCTTCCCGAACGGGGCGATCGCGACCTACGAGCCCGCCGACCCGGACGACTTCGCGAGGATGATCCTTCGCCTCCTGGACGAACCCGAAGGCCGCGAACGATCCGTCGATCGAGCGGCAGCGATCGTCGCCGACCTGTCCTGGGAACGAGATTCACTGCCATACCTGGCGCTGCTCGATCGGTTCGCCCGGGACCGGTGAAATGTTGCGGTACGATACGCGCCCCGTCCGCGCGCCGGCAGATGCCCGCGCCGTCATCAACCTGCAGGGAATGACCGTCGCATGACCCTCCGTGCCAAGCCCGTCGTCAAGGGATCCGGCCGATCCGGCTGGAACTCCGATGACCGACGGACCTTCGTGACCAACCTCGCCTTCATCGTCGCCATCGTCGTCTCGGTGCTGATCCTCATCGGCTATGCCGGCTTCTCGTGGTACGACGACCACTTCGGGACCGCGGCCACGGTTGACGGCACGACGATCACGAAGGACCAGCTCCGCACGCGCTACGCGATCGAGGACTTCCGGATCAAGTACACGGAATCGCGGATCCGGACGCTCCAGGCCGCGGGCCGCCTGTCCGAGGCCTCGGCCACGAGCCAGCTCCAGTTCCTCGAGCAGCGCCGCCAGAGCCTCGCCTCGATTGCCCTCGAGCGCCTCATCGACATCACGCTGCAGGCGAAACTCGCCGTGGAGGAAGGCGTGACGGTCTCCGAGGCGGACATCGATGCCCAGCTCCTCGTCGAGGCCACGACTGACGAGCAGCGGCACATCTGGGTCATCCAGGTCACGCCCGAGAACGACCCCGCGACCGGCAAGCCCGGCGACGCGCAGAAGGCCGCCGCGAAGGCCAAGGCGGACAAGGCCCTTGCCGACCTCAAGGCCGGCAAGGCCTGGGACGTGGTTGCCAAGTCGGTGTCCGATTCCGCGACCGCTGCCCAGGACGGCGACCTGTCCTGGCTGCCAAAGGACAGCGGCTATGACGAGGCGTTCATGACCGCCGTGTTCGCGGCCCCCCTGAATACGCCGACGGCCGTGATCGAAGGCGCGGACGGGGTCTACCGGATCGGTCAGGCAACGGAGCTCGCCGAGAAGTCCGTTGACGAGACCTACCAGTCCCGCCTCGACGAGGCCTCGATCAAGACCGCCGACTATCGGGCCGCGGTCCGGGGCGACCTGATCCGGCGCGGGCTCGACGAGAAGCTCGTTGCCGACCTTTCGAAGCCGTCGCTCCAGCGGCACGTCGAGCAGATCTTTCTGACGGTCAGCACCCCGCAGCCGGACGGGATCAAGGTTCGCCACATTCTCGTCTCGCCCAAGGACGACCCGGCTGGTGCCGCCAAGTTGGCTGCCGACGATCCGGCCTGGAAGGCCGCCGCGGACGAGGCCCGGACGCTGTATGCGCAGCTCGTCGCCGATCCGACCAAGTTCGACCAGCTCGCTCGCGAGCACTCGGACGAGAGCCAGGCCAAGACCACTGGTGGCAAGCTCCCGTACTACGACCCGACGAGCCCAATCGACACGGCGTTCGCGAAGGCGATCTTTGCGCCGGGCCTCCAGCCCGGCCAGCTCCTCGCGCCGTTCAAGAGCGCGTTCGGCTGGCACATCGTCCAGGTCATGCGCCCGTACGGCGATGGTGAGGAAGCCTGGATGAAGACGCTCCGGACGCAGCTCCAGGCCGGCGCGAACTTCGAGCAGATGGCGCGCGACCAGGGCGAGGGTCCGGAGGCCGCCAGCGGCGGCGACGTCGGTTGGGTGGCCAAGGGCGAGCTGGGTCCCGACAAGGAATCGAAGATCTTCGCGACGCCCATCGGTGGTCTCAGCGATGTCACGGCGATCGCGAATGAGGGCGTCTACCTCTGGAAGGTCGTTGGCGAGGAGATGCGAACCCCGACCGCCGAGCAGATCGCGACCTTCAAGAACAGTGCCTTCACCAACTGGTACGCCGCCAAGAAGAAGGACGCGAAGATCACCCGCAACACCGGGACCACCTCCACGACCCAGTAGGGCGACATGCTCGACGACCTTGTCGCCGCGGCCCGGAGCCGCTGGGGTCTCGACCTCTCCGCGGGGCTTCAGGTCATCGTTGCCGAGACCCTCGCCGGGACGCCGATCGAGGCCTCGCGGCCGGTCCTGATCGTGCCCGCCACCGTCCTTGGCGTGACGGCGCCCGCGGCCACCGAGAACCTTCCGGGCCGGCATCGGGCCGGCAGCGGCGATGCGCTGGAAGTCCTCCGCCGGCTGTACCCGACCGACCACGTCGTCGGCCGGGCGGAGGGCAGTTCCACGACCATCGGCAACCTGGCCGTCGCGGACCTGCAATTCCCGCTCTTCCTGACCCCGCTCGCACCGGAACTCGCCGCCGCCGGCCCGTGGGCGATGCCGTACATCAGCGATCGACTCCGGCGTCCCGACGGTTGCCCGTGGGATCGCGAGCAGACCCACGAGTCCCTTCGCAAGCACCTCCTCGAGGAGGCGTACGAGGTCTACGACGCGCTCGAGGCGAGCGCCGGCGTCGCGCCCGCC
>SCTE01000468.1 GCA_004298915.1 Chloroflexota bacterium
GCTCTTCCGATCTGCCGCGTCCGGATAGAACGACAGGCCATAGCGGATGAACCCGTAGGCGCCAAGCTTGAGCAGGACACCGGCCAGGATCACCGAGCCGGCGGTCGGTGCCTCGACGTGGGCATCGGGCAGCCAGGTGTGGAACGGGAACATCGGGACCTTGATCGCAAACGCGAGGAAGAACGCGCCGAACGCGAGGAGCTGGAGGGTCGGGTCGAAGCCGCCCGCGGTCGCTGCATAGAGGCGGAGGACCTCGTAGTCGAAGGCACCGGTCCAGTCGCCGCCGTGGGCCGCCTGGAAGGCGAACGCCGTGGCCAGGATCGCCACGAGCATGAGGAGCGACCCGACGAGCGTGTAGAGGACGAACTTGATCGTTGCGTAGATCCGGTTCGCCCCGCCCCAGATCCCGATGATCAGGTACATCGGGACGAGGACGATCTCCCAGAAGATGTAGAACAGGAACGTGTCGAGGGCGAGGAACACGCCGATCATCCCGACCTCGAGGATCAGGAACGAGATCATGTACTCCTTGATCCGTGTCTGGATCGGCTTGAAGCTCGCCAGGATGCTGATCCAGGACAGCGTCGTCGTCAGGACCACGAGCAGCAGCGACAGCCCGTCCACGCCGAGCTTGTACTCGATCCCGAAGGTCGGGATCCAGGACAGTTCCTCGGTGAACTGGAACAGGCCGCCGCGTCCCGCCGCAAAGCCGACCACGAGGAGGAGCGAGACGATCCAGGTCAGCAGCGCGGCACCGAGCGCGACCGGCCGCGCATAGGTGGCCGGCAGGAACGCGATCACGAGCGCGCCGACGAGCGGCAGGAACGTGATGATCGAGAGGATCGGGAAGCCGTCCACGCCTAGGCCCTCACCATCATCGCGTAGGACACGACCATGACGATGAGCCCGACCGCGATGCCGAGCGCATAGTTCTGGACCCGTCCGGTCTGGACGCGGGCGAGGCCGCCGCCGCTTCGCCGGGTCACCGCGCCGATGCCGTTCACGATGCCGTCTACGACGTTCGCGTCGAACCACCACAGAAACGCGGCCACGCGACCGCCGACCAGGACGAACAGGACGTGGTTGATCTCGTCGAACCACCACTTGTTGAGGGAGGCTCGATACAGGAACGGGGCCTTCGCGGTCAGCTCGCGCACCTGCTCGTGATTGCCGGGCCGACGGAGGCCCCCGATCTCGACCCCGAACAGGCGCCACGCGGCGACCATGCCGATGACCGCGACCGCGACGGAGATCAGGATCAGCACGCCGTCGATGCCGAAGATCGCGAACTCGGATACGTGATGGCCGAGGATCTCGAGTCCCTGGGCGTAGACGGGTTCGAGCCAGCCGGCGAGCAGTCCCGGTCCGTGCTGGCCGAACAGCGGCCCGAGCGGCGGGCCGGGCCAGGAGAGGAACAGGCCCAGCAGGAGGGACGGGATCGCGAGCAGCCAGAGTGGGATCGTCATGACCCGTGGCGATTCGTGGATCCTGGGCTCGACGTCCTTGTCCACGCGGCTCTCGCCCCAGAAGGTCAGGCCGATCAGCCGGAACATGTAGAACGCGGTCATGATCGCGACGACGACGCCGATCGCCCAGACCCAGGCAAACCCGAGCTTGAACGCCTCGCCCAGGATCTCGTCCTTGGAGAAGAAGCCGGCGAGGGGCGGGATGCCGGCGATGGCGATCGAGCCGATCAGCATCGTCCGGTAGGTGTGCGGGATCTTCTTCGCGAGGCCGCCCATCTTGCGCATGTCCTGCTCCTCGTGGACCGCGTGGATCACCGATCCGGAACCGAGGAACAGCAGGCCCTTGAAGAAGCCGTGGGTCATGAGGTGGAAGATCGCCGCGGTCCACGCCCCGACGCCGAGCGCCGCGAACATGTAGCCGAGCTGGGACAGCGTCGAATAGGC
>SCTE01000469.1 GCA_004298915.1 Chloroflexota bacterium
CGGACGCATGATGTTCTGAACATGGCCGTCGTGAACGATCCATCGCCACCCCGCGAACCGGGCGCGCGCCCCGACTACCCGCAGATGGGCGAGCGCCTTCGTGCCGCGCGCGGGGCACGAAGGCTGAGTCTGCGCGAGCTGGCGGGCCGGCTCGGCGTCTCGGCCAGCCTGATCTCGCAGATCGAGACGGGCCGGGCCAGTCCCTCGGTCAGCACGCTGTACGCGATCGCCACAGAGCTGGACGTCTCGCTCGACGAGCTGCTGTTCAACGACCGCCGGCCGCCGGAACCCGTGGCGCCTGCCCGGCTCGAGGTCGCGGGGACCGGGACGATGATCCAGGCCCCGCCCGTCCAGCCCGCCGCCACGCGGCACACGATTCGGCTGGCTTCGGGCGTCCACTGGGGGCGCCTGACCACCGTGTCCGAGCCCGGGATCGAGTTCCTGCACGTCACGTACGAAGTCGGCGGCGCTTCCAGCCCGCCTGACGCCTTCCAGCGCCATCCCGGCCACGAATGGGGCTACGTCCTCAGTGGTCGCCTCCAGGTGCGGATCGGATTCGACGAGTACGTGCTGGAGCCGGGCGACGCCATCTCGATCAACTCGTCCATTCCGCATCGGCTGGCCACGATCGGCGACCAGCCGGTCGAAGCGATCTGGTTCGTCCTCGGGCGACTGCAGTTCGACGCGCAGACGCTAATCGACGAGCACTTTCCCGGCGGAGACTGACCGGCGCTCAAGCCCCCTGTCGAAGGACTCCGGCGATCCGGGCGGCCGCGCTGACCAGCCGTTCCGCAACGGCGATCGCGCTCCCGGCGGCCGGGAACCGATACGACGGCCCATGGAGGTGGATCGCAGCGACCACCTCACCCGAGGCGTCCGCCACCGGTGCCGCGATCGACGAGATCCCCTCGTCGAATTCCTCGATCGCCCAGACGTAGCCGTCACGGCGGATCGCCCGCATCCGCTCGAGCAGGTCCGCGGCCGTGACCAGCGTCCGGTCGGTGAACCGTTCGAGCGGGCGGCCGAGGTAGCGCTGGACGAAGACCGGCGGCGCGAAGGCCAGCAGCACCTGGCCGGATGACACCGCGTGCATCGGGATCCGCGATCCGGTCCAGTCGCGGACGGAGACTGGTCTCGGGCTGCTGACCTGGTCGATGTAGTGGACCAGGTAGCCGTCCGGGACGCTCAGGCCGGCCGCCTCGCCGGCTGTGGCGGCGAGCTCCGTCAGCGCCGGCCGGGCCAGTGCCGCCAGCGAACCGGCCGGTCGGATGCGCGACGCGAGGGTGACCAGCCGCTGGCCGAGCCGGTAGTGCGTGCCGCCGGGGACCTGCTCGACGACGCCCTCACGCGCGAGCGATGCCAGCAGCCGCGCGGCCGTCGACTTGGGGAGACTGGCCCGCTCGGCGACCTCGGTCACACCCAGCGGGCCGTCGGCGAGCGCGCCGAGCACGGCGAAGGCTCGCTCGACGGACTGGACTCTGGACATCCGGCTCCCGCTCGGCTAGATTC
>SCTE01000470.1 GCA_004298915.1 Chloroflexota bacterium
TCGGTTCTCGTGGCTGCCGTCGCACAAGGTCCTCGATGAGGTCGCCTACCGCGCGGTCATCATCGGATTCCCGATCTTCGCGACGATGATCATCCTCGGCTCGTGGTGGGCTTCGATTGCCTGGTCCCGCTACTGGGGCTGGGATCCGAAGGAGACCGCGGCCCTCGTCACGTGGCTGATCTACGCCATCTACCTCCACGCACGCAACCAGCGCTCATGGGCGGGCCGGCCCGCCGCCATGCTGCTCGTGGTCGGATTCCTGATGGTCCTGGTCACGTACTCGGGCTCGCTCTGGTTCAGCGGCCTGCACTCCTACTCGGGGCTGTAGCCTCCGGGGCACCGCGCGGGGTTACGCGGCGCGGGATCGCGCGAGTGGCGCAGGGCGCGGCGCGGGGCTCAGAACGCCGCGCGGCGTTACGCGGAGCGGCGGGGTTCGGGCGCGGTCCCGGGCGGGCCTTGGCCCGCGGCGCGCGGCGCGGTTCGGGCGCGGGTCCCGGGCGGCGCTCGGCGTGAGCAGCCGCCTGACGCGCGGGGCGCCTGGCGCGAGCAGCCGCCCTTTTCGGCCAAACAGCCACCGGTGGGCAACTGGGCGGCATGCTGCCGCGGTTCGGTGCTCAAGGCCCTGACCCCGATGCCCCGACCCAGCTGCTCCGTGCTCAAACCTGCCTGGTCACAAACCCCATGGAGACGGGAACCTCGCGTCATGGGCCCAGGAGCAAGCCCAAGTGTCCACCGATGACCGTCTGGCAAGAAGGGGATGGCCAAGGCACCGAACGGCAGCGGCGGCACCGTGCAGCATCCGGGCGCCGTCCCGCCACTCCCCGCGCCGCCCCGCCACTCCCCGCGACTCCCCGCGCGCGGCCCTGGCACCGGCCCGTCCGGCACGCGCCGTGCCGACCCGCCGTAACCTGACATCGATGGCACTGGTTCTCGACGGGCTGACCAAGCGGTTCGGGCCCATCACCGCACTCGACGGCATCTCGTTCCGCGTCGAACGTGGGAGCGTGTTCGGGTTCCTCGGCGCCAACGGCGCGGGCAAGACGACGACGATGCGGATCATTCTCGACATCCTTCGCCCGGACAGCGGCACGGCCACCTGGGACGGCACGCCCACCACCGACGTCCCCCGCCGGACGTGGGGGTACCTGCCCGAGGAACGCGGCCTCTACCCGCGGCTCGAGGTCCTCGAGCAGCTCGTGTTCTTCGCGTCGCTGTACGCCATCCCTCGCAGGGAAGCGGCCGCGCGCGCCCGCGACTGGCTGGCCCGCTTCCGGATCTCCGACTACGAGAAGCGGCGGGCGGAGGAGCTGTCGAAGGGCAATCAGCAGAAGGTCCAGCTGATCGCAGCGATCCTGCACCAGCCCGAGGTCGTGATCATGGACGAGCCCTTCGTCGGCCTCGACCCGGTCAACGTCTCGCTGCTCAAGGAGGCGTTCGAGGAGATGCGGAGCCGCGGGACGACGCTCGTCTTCTCGACTCACCAGATGGAGATGGTCGAGGAACTATGCGAGGCGGTCGCGATCATCGACCACGGTCGGCTCGTCCTCGGCGGGCCGATCCGCGACGTGAAGCGGTCGAGCGGCCGGCAGGTCGTCCGCCTCGCAGTCGAGGGCGACATGGCGCTGCCATGGCTGGCCGACCTGGATGGGGTCTCGGTGCGGCGCCCCGGCCAGGACTTCGTCGAGCTCGATGTTGACGCCCGGCACGATCCTCGAGAGGTCCTCACCGCCGCCATTGCGCATGGCGAACGCGTCACCCAGTTCCTGATCGCGGACCCGTCGATCGAGCAGATCTTCATCGATCGCGTGGGTCGGCCCCCATCCGATGACCACCACCTGGCGACGGTCGCGGCGGACGCTGGCGGCACCGGGGCGCCCGGCAGTGCCGGCGGCGGCACGGGCGTGGAACCGACTGGGAACCCCGGATGAGCCCGACCCTTCGCAATACGCTCCGCAACGTCGCCGCCGTCGCGCGCCGCGAATTCGTGTTCCGCGGCCGGACCCGGACGTTCCGAATCACCACGGCGCTGCTCGTGTTCGTCGGGCTCGCCCTGGCCCTGTCGCCGGTGATCATCCGGTTCTTCGATCGCGGCTCGACCGGCGATCGGATCGAGGTCGTCGTCGGGACCAGCGCACCGAGCATGAACGTGCCGCTGACGCTCGGCGCGCTCCTCAACGCGCCGGCCCTCGGCAGCGGATCCAGCGGCGGCTCCGGGTCGAGCGGCGGCACGTCGCCCGACTACCGGGTCGAGTCGTCCGACGACCTCGCGACCGCGCGCAAGCATGTCGTCGAGGGTTCGTCGATCGCGGTCCTCGCCCTCGATCGAACGTCGTCCGGGGACCTCGCCTTCGTCCTCTACTCGAAGGACGGGCCCATCGCCCGGAGCTCGCTGGTGATCCAGCAGGCCGTCAGCGCGATCGCGATCCAGGATCGGCTCACGAGGCTCGGCGTGCCACTCGTCGACCAGGCCACGATCTTCGCGCCGGCCTCGTTCGAGCTGCGCCAGGCCGACCCGAACGCCAGCTCCGACAGGCCCGCGACGACCGAGGCGTTCGTCGGCACGTTCGCGGTCGGGTTCGCGCTCTCGATCCTGCTGTTCATGGCCATCATCCTGTACGGCCAGTGGGTCGCGTTCAGCGTCGCCGAGGAGAAGAACAGCCGGGTCATGGAAGTGGTGCTGGCGGCCGCGACGCCATTCCAGCTGCTCGCCGGCAAGGTGATCGGCGTCGGTGGGCTCGCGCTCGTGCAGTACGTGATCGTGCTCATACCGGCCGTGCTCGGGATCCTGTTGCAGGGCCAGATCGCCTCGATCTTGTTCGGCGGCGGCGCGGCCGCAGTCGGCCTGCCGGGCGGCATCTCGATCGGGATGCTCGCCGTGTTCGGGGTGATGTTCGTGCTCGGGTTCGCGCTGTACTCGGTGCTCTACGCCGGCGCCGCGTCGCTCGTGAGCCGGCAGGAGGACGTGAACCAGATCGTCGCGCCCCTCACGCTGATCTCGGTCGGCGGCTACCTCGTGGCGACGTATTCGAGCACGGGGCTCATCCCGATCGACTCGCCGCTCGTCGTCATCATGTCGTTCATCCCGTTCTTCAGCCCGTACCTGATGCTGGCGCGGCTCGGCCAGGGCGCCGCGACGCCACTCGATGTCGGCATTGCGGTGCTGCTTCTCATCGCGTTCATCCCGATCGCACTGTGGGTTGCCGCACGGCTCTACCGGTCCGGCGTCCTGATGTACGGCCAGCGACCGACGCCCCGGACCCTCTTCCGAGCGCTCCGCGGGCAGTAGTGGGTCGGCGCGGGGCTCGCGGCGCGCCCGGGGGGCCCGGCCGGGGCCGCCGGGCCGCCGGACCGCGGCATGGCTTCGTGGCGGGGCCCTGCCGTGCGAGGCGCAGCAGGACTGGCTCCCCGGTCGCGGCCTGCAAGCCCGGCAAGGTGGCCAGACTGTCACCGGTGGACACTTGGGCCGGATTGATCCGGCCGGGGTCGGGCGAATCTGCTCCGCCGCGCTACCTGACCCCAGGTTTCGTGCACGGGTCGCCGCGCCGCGCCGCTGCTCGCGGCCCTCGGACTCGCTGTCGGACTGCCAATGGCTGCCCAAGTGTCCGGGCATGGCTGTCTGGCATGAAAGCGAGCATGGCGGCTCGCCCAGTTGGCCGCCGCAACCAACCTCCAAGGCGCCGACCGTCAAGGGGCAGTGCCGAACGGAACACGTCGATGTGGCTCGCGACCCGCCGGCGGTTCGTCCGTCCGTCGGCCACCACCAGCGCAACCGAAACGTGATCGGCGACCCACCCGAAGCGCGAGCCAATCTGGTCGGCGAGTCGAGCCTTGCGGTCGAGCGTCGCCAGGAGTTCGCCGACATCGATGATCGCGGTCTTGAGCTCGATGACCAGCAACGCGCGCCGCTGAGGGTGCCATGCGAGGAGGTCGATCGCGCCGCGCTCCCCGTAGATCGAGAACGAAACCTCGGGCTTCACCTCCCACGGCCCGGCAGCCCGCAATCGCTCGATGCACGCCTGGGCAAGCCGGGAGTGGTTCGCGTTCACGAGTCGATCGAGGTCGCCGCCACGCCATCGCGGCACCAGGTCCACGCGAATCTCGAGTGCCTTCGCGACGGATCGCAGGGCGTCGATGGTCAACGAACCGAGATGGCCTCGCTCGATCCGCGAGACAGTCGAGGTCGAAAGCCCGGAGCGCGTGGCCACGTCGACCTGGCGCATGCCGAGCCGAACCCGCACGCCGCGCACCCGCGCCCCGAACGCCAGATCGTGCATACCGTGAGTCTGGCCGCACCGGCGTATCCGCCAGTTATCCGGAACCCGCCACGAAACCGCTCATCTGTTCTATTCTCTTCCCACGCATCCATCCACGATGGCCGTGCACAACCCGCAGCCACGGCGTGGGAAACCGCCACGTACCGGTGGATGAACCCAGGCCACGGGTGGAAAACATCGGGCGGGAAGTGGATGAGTGCGATGCCTCGGGCGACCTGGACAGGCCCCGGAACGGCCCGCATTCCCGCCTGAGCACGAATCGGCGTCTACACCACATGTAGCGGATGTGCCCCAATCGCAACCACTACATCTTGTGTTTTTGGGCTTGACCGGCGCCCCCGGTCGGCGTACTGTTCGAGGGTCGCTCGATCGTCGCCGTCCAGCCTCAGTCCGGCCGCCAGCAGGGTCGTCCAGGTCGCAAGACCCCGGCCCCCACGGGTGCCCCAACCGGATCGCTGAGGCCCACGACGCGACCGGACGCAGGGGGTTGTTCGCAGCTACCGAAGGCACCGCTCAGCGGGCGGCCGACGGCACCACGATCGACTTCACAGAGAGTGTCGGCAGATTGCCGTCGAGGACCTCCCACGGTCCTGACGGTCCCCTGCAGCAACCGGACCCCACAACGGGGCCGGCAGAAGCGGATCCCGCCGCGGCGCCGAACAAGGACGGCGGCACGGACGGAGAAGGCGAACCGCGCGACGGTGGAACCGGCGGCGGGGATGGAGGAGAGAACAGACATGGCTCGAGCCGAGAGTGCGCCCGTTCCAGCGGCTTCCAACGGAACGAAGACTGCCGGCACTGCCCGGCCCGCCGCGGCGGGCACGAACGGCGCCGCCGCAACCGTCGGCACTCCCGCCGGCGCCAGGTCCGGCCGGGCCGGCAAGCAGGCGCGAACCCTCGGCGGCGCCTGGGGCGCCTCGTTCACCGGCGATGACGGCTACGGCAAGCCGGTCGTCGGCCTTTCCTGGCCGCGCCGGAACACGACGCCGGGCATCCATCCCTACGACGAGATCGAATGGGAGCTCCGGACCGCCGGCATCAGCAACGAGAGCGGCAAGAGCGTCTTCGAGCAGAAGGACGTCGAGGTCCCCAAGGCCTGGAGCCAGCTCGCGACCAACGTCGTCGTGTCCAAGTACTTCCGCGGGCACGTCGGGACCCCCGAGCGCGAGCGCAGCGTCAAGCAGCTCATCGACCGGGTCGTCAACACCATCGCGGCGTGGGCCGAGACGCAGCACACCTTCGCCACGGACGAGGACCTTGCCTCGTTCAAGGCCGAGCTGACCCACCTCCTCGTCAACCAGAAGATGGCGTTCAACTCGCCGGTCTGGTTCAACGTCGGCGTCGAGCCGAAGCCCCAGTGCTCGGCCTGCTTCATCAACTCGGTCCAGGATTCGATGTCCTCGATCATGGACCTGGCCAAGACCGAGGCCATGCTCTTCAAGTTCGGCAGCGGCGCGGGCAGCAACCTCTCGCCCATCCGCAGCGCCCGCGAGAAGATGACCGGCGGCGGCACCGCCTCCGGCCCGGTGAGTTTCATGAAGGGCTACGACGCCTTCGCCGGCGTCGTGAAGTCGGGCGGCAAGACCCGCCGCGCGGCCAAGATGGTCATCCTCGATGCCGACCATCCCGATGTCCTCGAGTTCATCGATTCCAAGATGCTCGAGGAGAAGAAGGCCTGGGCCCTCATCGAGCAGGGCTACGACCCGAGCTTCACGGGCGAGGCCTACGGCAGCGTCTTCTTCCAGAACGCCAACCACTCGGTCCGGGTGACCGACGAGTTCATGCACGCGGTCGAGGACGACGGCGACTGGACCACCCATGCCGTCGTGGACGGAACCCCGATGGGCACGTACAAGGCCCGGGACATCTTCCGGCGGATGGCCGATGCGGCCCATCTGTGCGGCGATCCCGGCATCCAGTACGACACCACGATCAACGACTGGCACACCTCGGCGAACACGGACAAGATCTACGCCTCGAACCCGTGCTCCGAGTACATGTTCCTCAACGACACGGCCTGCAACCTGGCCAGCCTCAACCTCATGAAGTTCGTCCGCGATGACGGCGAGTTCGATGTCGAGGCCTACCGCTACGCGGCGGCGCTGACCCTGACCGCCCAGGAGATCCTCGTCGACAACGCGTCTTACCCCACCCCGAAGATCGAGGAGAACTCGCACAAGTTCCGGCCGCTCGGCCTGGGCTACGCGAACCTCGGCGCGCTGCTCATGAGCCGCGGCCTGGCCTACGACTCGGACGAGGGGCGCAACTTCGCGGCCGGCCTCACGGCGATCATGCACGGCGAGGCGTACCGCCAGTCGAGCGTCATCTCCCGGGATCACGGCGGCCCGTTCCTCATGTACGACGAGAACCGCGAGCCCTTCCTGCGGGTCATCCGCAAGCATCGGGATGCGGCCTACCAGCTGACCGAGGCCGGCGTTCCGCAGGACATCCTCGAGGCCGCCCGGCTCGTCTTCGACGAGGCCCTCGAGCTCGGCGAGAAGTTCGGCTATCGGAACGCCCAGGTCACCGTGCTGGCCCCCACCGGGACCATCGCCTTCATGATGGATTGCGATACGACCGGCGTGGAGCCGGACATCGCGCTCATCAAGTACAAGAAGCTCGTCGGCGAGGGCTTCCTCAAGATCGTCAACCAGACGGTCCCGAGCGCCCTCCGCAAGCTCGGCTACGCGCCGAACGATGTCGAGGCGATCCTCGCCTACCTGACCGAGCACGAGACGATCGAGGGCGCGCCGAACCTCAAGCCCGAGCACCTGCCGGTCTTCGACTGCGCCTTCAAGCCCCAGAACGGCGTGCGGTCCATCCACTACATGGGCCACATCCGGATGATGGGTGCGATCCAGCCGTTCATCTCCGGTGCGATCAGCAAGACCGTGAACATGCCCGAGGCCGCCACGGCCGAGGAGATCGAGCAGGTCTACCTCGAAGGCTGGAAGCAGGGCCTCAAGGCGATCGCGATCTACCGGGACAACAGCAAGCGATCCCAGCCCCTCAGCACCGGCAAGAAGAAGGACGGGGAGGCGATCATCGAGGCCGACTCGGCGATCATCGAGAACCTCAAGAAGCAGCTCGCGGTCGCCCAGGCCGAGGCGGTCAAGCCGCACCGGCGCCGGCTCCCGGCCGAGCGCAGCGCGGTCACCCACCGCTTCGACATCTCCGGGCACGAGGGATACATCACGGTCGGCCTCTACCCGGATGGCCAGCCCGGCGAGATCTTCCTGAAGATGGCCAAGGAGGGGTCCACGGTCTCGGGGTTGATGGACACCTTCGCGACCACCGTCAGCGTCGCGCTCCAGTACGGCGTGCCGCTCAAGGATCTCGTCAACAAGTTCGCCCATGTCCGGTTCGAGCCGAGTGGGTTCACGGGAAACTCGGAGATCCCGATTGCCAAGTCGCTGGTGGATTACATCTTCCGGTGGCTCGGATCACGGTTCCTGTCCGATGACGACAAGGCCAACCTCGGGCTGATTGATCGCAGTTCGTACGCGGATTCCCCGCCGGCGGGGGTCCTGTCGGTCGGCTCGACGCCGCCGGTCGCCCCTGCGCAGCCGGAGGCTGCTGGCGGGGCTGCCCCGGCGACGCCGGAGCCTCCCGCCACCCCCGCTGTCGGCGGGACCCCAGCCTCATCCACCGGGGATGAGCCCAAGGCCAGCGCCGTCGCCACCGCTCCCACGAGCGAGGGGGTAGCGAGGGCCAATCCGGCCGAGCTCACCGTCATTGCCACCAATGGGAATGGGAATGGGCATCTGGCCAATGGGAATGGGAAGGGCGGCAACGGGAACGGGGGCGGCGTCACGCTTGCGCTCGGGAACGTGAAGGTCGCCTTCGCCACTCAGGGCGACGCCCCGTCCTGCATGGACTGCGGCGCGATCATGGTCCGCAACGGCTCCTGCTACAAGTGCCTCAACTGCGGCTCCACGAGCGGGTGCAGCTGAATCGATCGGTGAAGGCCAACCTCATGAAACTCGACGAAGCGGCATTGCTCGTGCGCGCCGAAGCCGGCGAAATCGCCGATCCCCAGACCGATCTGCCCCGGCTCGCCCGAGACGTTCAGTTCATGACCAAGGTCGACGCCCTGCTGAGTCGGATCGCGACGTCACATCGCCTACTACTCGGCGATTCGCGCGATCTGGCCGCGATACCCTCCGGTAGCGTGCACCTCGTCGTCACATCACCCCCGTATTGGACTCTCAAGACCTATAACGACACCGATGGCCAGCTTGGCCACCTGAGCGACTACGATGACTTCAACGCAGAGCTGGACAAGGTGTGGAAGGAGTCCCTCCGGGTACTCGTGCCAGGCGGGCGCCTCGTTTGCGTGGTCGGCGATGTATGCCTGTCACGGAGGCGAAACCATGGTCGCCACACGGTAGTCGCGCTGCACTCGACGATCTCCGAGCGGTGCCGACGCCTCGGTTTCGATGGACTCGCCCCGATCATCTGGCACAAGATCTCCAACGCTGTCTTCGAGGCAAATGGAAACGGTGCCGGATTCCTTGGCAAGCCCTACGAGCCCAACGCCGTTATCAAGAACGACATTGAGTACATCTTGCTTCTCCGCAAGCCGGGAGGCTACCGTAGCCCTTCCCTTGAGACGCGCCTCCTCAGCCTGATCTCCGGAACTAATCACAAGAAGTGGTTCCAGCAGATCTGGTCCGGGATCACGGGAGCATCAACCCGTGATCACCCGGCGCCGTTCCCTGCTGAGCTTGTCTCGAGGTTGATCCGGATGTTCAGCTTTGCTGGGGATACGGTTCTGGACCCATTCGTCGGGACAGGCACAACAATGCTGGCAGCGGCGGCAGCTGGCAGGAACAGCATCGGCGTTGAAATTGACCCCGCGTACGTCTTGCAGTCTGCGGAACGCATTCGTGCCAAGCTTCCGGACGAAGCTGCTTTCGTGGTCGGAGGCCTTCCAGCAGCTGCGATAGAGGCGGCTTGATCGGACACAAGGGAATGCCGTGAGCTTCAAGCTTCTCGAGAGGTTCGAGGGTACGTTTCGGGGAGTCCCGTACTATCACCGGAATTCCCAGCTCGGCAATCGGATTGCCGATCTGCTCTTCGAGGACCTCTACCACCTCGATCCCCAGAGCCGGTTTCGCAACGACGTAAACAAAGGACGAATCGTCCTTAACCCTAAAGGCGTCAGCCCTGGCCTGCGTGCCCGCCGCGGAGACGGATCCCTTGGGCCCCTCATCCCCGGTCGCTTTCCTCGCCCGTTTGAGGGCCACTCCGTTCCAGTCGGGCCGACTGCCGAGGTCGACATCGGGATCGAGGTGAAGATCCTGGCCAAGGCGATGATCAAGCAGATCGACCGGGTGATTAGTGATCTGTGTGGCCAGGCCCACCACTTCACGACGAAGAGCCCGGATGCGCTGACTGTTGGAATTGTTGGCCTCAACGTTGCGTCGTCGTACACGTCTTACGAGAGCGAGCGAGCCTATCCGACGGGCACCTATGGACCTCATCCAGCTGCTGAGGCCCCGGAGGCCGAACGTCGCCTCCGGGACTCTGCAGAGCGATGCTTCTCGGAGTTCCTAATTCTCCCGTTCAAAGCGACGAACGTGACCCCATACCCGTTCGAGTGGGTCAACCTCGACCGGACGAACGACGCATACGCAGCGATCCTGTCGCGTCTGCTTCGCCAATACGCCCGACAAGAAGATCGCTAGCCACTATGCGAACTGGCGGGGCCTGACCCGGCGAAATTCGTAGCTCTCTGGCGCTGTGAGCGCCCGGAAGCACGAGTGGACGTACTCCTTGGGCCCGCCAACGGAAAGTGTTGGTCGTTCGTCGCCTTGCTGATCCAATGTTGCCTGACGCCCCCGCTTCCCCGCGATCCCGTCCCAGATCAG
>SCTE01000471.1 GCA_004298915.1 Chloroflexota bacterium
TTGAGGTCGCGGGTGACCGGATCGATGTCGACGTTCTCGAGGATCGTCCCGAAACGCTTCGTCGCCGAGAAGATGTCCGGCTCGTACATCGGCGACAGGCGGATCGTCTTCGCGTAGCAGCCGCCCTCGAAGTTGAACGTGTATTCGTTGCCCCAGCCGTGCTCGTCGTCGCCGATCAGGCTGCGCTGCGGGTCCGCCGACAGGGTCGTCTTGCCCGTGCCCGACAGGCCGAAGAAGATGACGGGGTCGCCGGCACTCCCGACGTTGATCGACGAGTGCATCGGCAGGACGCCCTCATCGGGCATCAGGTAGTTCATGACCGTGAACGCCGACTTCTTGATCTCGCCGGCATACATCGTGCCGACGATGATGATCTCCATCCGCTTGAGATGGACCAGGATCGCCGTTCCGCTCCGCGTGCCCTCGGTGGCCGGGTCGGCCTGGAACGACGGGACGTTGATGATCGTGAAGTTCGGCTTGAACGTGGCGAGGTCCGCCGGCGTCGGGTTGCGGAAGAGATTGCGGGCGAAGATGCTCGCCCAGGCGGTCTCGGTGTAGACCCGGAGCGAGCGGCGATGCGCCGGATGGGCGCCGATGAAGAGGTCCTGGCTGAACAGGTCACGTTCGCGAACGTAGGTCATCAGGCGCTCGCGAAGCCGGTCGTAGTGCTCCTCGGAAATGGGGTGGTTGACGTCGCCCCACCAGACCTTCGCCTCGGACGAGGGTTCCACGACGATGAACTTGTCCTTCGGCGAGCGCCCGGTGTGGGTGCCGGTCCGGACGACGAGCGGGCCCTCGGCGGCGAGCATGCCCTCGCCCTCGCGAAGCGCGAGCTCGTACAGCTCCGCAGTCGACAGGTTGGACCTTCCGGGCCGGGCGAGGCTGCGAATCGATCCGGGTACGGTTGCCGTCGTCATGGTCATCGGTCTCCTCGGCGCAGACGGCAGGCGAGCGCGCTCGCCCCGTCAGGGCTTCGAATCGACCGGCCGCGCGTCGGGCGGACCCAGGGCCCGCGAGAGTCGGCTTCCGCAGTCGCAACTATTGGAGCGATGGTAGCACCCGGGAGAAGCCACGGTTGCGAAATGGTTGCGAGCGCGCACCGCCGGGCGGGCGGTCAGGCGTTGTCGAGAGCCTGCTCCAGGTCAGCGACGAGGTCCACGGCCGCCTCGATGCCGACGGACAGCCGGACCAGGTCGTCGGGCACCTCGAGGGTCGTCCCCGCGACCGAGAGGTGGGTCATCTGGGCCGGAATCTCGATCAATGACTCCACGCCTCCGAGGGATTCCGCGAGGGTGAACACCCTGGTTCCCTCGGCCATCGCGGTGGCACGTTCCGTTGCCGTGCGTCCATGCCGCCCGCCCGCCGCGGGACGGAACGAGACCATGCCCGAGCCGCCGCTCATCTGGCCCGCCACCGTCGCGTGTTGCGGATGGGCGTGGGTGCCCGAGGCGAGGCCCGGATGGCCGACCCACGCGATGTCGTCGCGCGCCGCCAGGAACGTCGCGACGGCGAGGGCGTTCTCGACGTGGCGAGCAACGCGCAGGTGGAGCGTCCTGAGGCCGCGGAGCACCAGGAAGCAGTCGAACGGACCGGGAACGCCACCCATCGCGTTCTGGAGGAATCGGAGCCGGTCGGCGATCGCCAGATCGCGGGTGACCGCGATGCCGAGGACCGTGTCGCTGTGGCCGGCAAGGTACTTGGTCGCGGAGTGGAACACGATGTCCGCTCCGTGCTCGAGGGGGCGCTGGAGGGCCGGCGAGGCGAACGTGTTGTCGACCACGAGGAGGGGGCGGTCAGGTGCGCCTTCGTACCGATCCCGGATGGCCTTCGCCGCCGCCGCGATATCGATCACCTTGAGCAGCGGATTGGTCGGCGTCTCGAACCAGACCAGGCGGGTGCGCTCGGTCATCGCTTCCCAGAGCGCGTCCGGATCGCCCGCGAGGTCCGCATAGCGCGCGTCGACGCCATTGCCGCGCCGGACGCGCTCGAGGTATCGGTACGTGCCGCCGTACACATCGTCACCAACGACGATCTCGGAGCCGGACGGCGCCAGCTCGGCGATGGCCGCGGTCGCGGCGGAACCCGACGCGAAGGCAATCCCCTCCCCGCCGCCCTCGAGCGCGGCGACCGCCCGCTGGAGACGGTCACGGGTCGGGTTGATCGAGCGCGCGTAGTCGTGCCCGCCGCGCGGGCGGTTCACGCCGTCCTGGGCGTAGGTGCTGGTCTGGTAGATCGGCGGCGCCACCGCCCCGGTCAGCTCGTCGGGCTCCGCGCCCGCGTGGACGGCAAGCGTCTCGAAGGAAAGCCCGGCGGTCAGGTCGTCAGCGCGCATGGCCTGCATCATCGCACCGCCGCGACTGCCGGGCGGCTCGATTCGCACTTGACACGTTCGCCACGCCGTCCAAACTGCGCGACGATGAAGCGCCCTCGAGTCGTCATCTCCGGAATCCTTGCAGGCGCGACGCTGTCGATGACGCTCGCCGGCCTCCTGTTGCTGATCCTCACGCTCGACCATCCGCCGGAAGGCGGGTGGGGGTTCCGCGGCTTCCCTGCCCTGTTCGCCCTCGCCGCCGGTACCGTCGGCTGGCTGATCATGGTCCGCCGCCCGGAAAACCGGATCGGGCTTCTGCTGTCGGCCATCGGCTTGTTCAACGGAGCCCAGCTGTTTCTCACGGAATATTCCGCCAGCGGGCTTCGGATGGGCCTGCCGGCGAGCAACGTCGCGGCCTGGGTCAACGCGTTCATCTGGGTGCCGACCTTCGCCCTGATGGCCGGCGGGATCGCGTTCCTGTTCCCGGATGGGCATCCGCCCTCGCGGGCGTGGCGGCCCGCGGGGTGGCTCATGGTCGTCGGCAGCGTGGCCCTGATGGCCATCATCGCGGTCTATCCGGACGCCGTTTCGACCCCACGGGACGTCCGGCCGATCATCACGGTGCCCATTGCGGACACGGCCCTCAACACCGCCTCGTTCGTGGCCCTCGGCATCGTCGCGGCCGGCATCATCCTGGCGGCCGTGAGCCTGATCCGGCGCTGGCTCCGTGCCACGGGCGTCGTCCGCGAGCAGATCAAGTGGCTCGCCCTGTCGGCCGTGCTGGTCGTGGCGACCATGCCGTTGTCGATCATCCCCGGCGTCGTTCCCAACGCCGTGTTCATCGTTGCCATCGGGACGATCCCGCTCGCCGTCGGTATCGCCGTCCTGCGCTACCGCCTGTACGAGATCGACGCGGTCATCAGTCGCACGCTCGTCTATGGCGCCTTGACCGCGATCCTGACCGGCGCCTTCGCGGCCCTCCAGAAGGTGCTCCAGACGGTCTTCGTTTCGGCAACCGGCAACGAGTCCGACGCGGCCACGATCATCACCACGCTCGTCCTTGCGACATCGTTCGCGCCGCTCAAGAAGGGCATCGAGAAGATCGTCGAACGGCGGGCCGGGTCGTCCACTCGGAGCGATGCCGATGCCGCGGCCTCGACGGCGGCGCCCGCGACTCCCGCCGACGACCTGGAGCGGCTCCTGCGACGCGTGGTTCGCGAGGAGCTCGCGGCGGATCGACGCTCGGCCGGTTCGACGCCAGACAGGAACTGATTCGGAACGGACTGGCGCCCGCAGGCATTTATTGCTACTCTGGACGCGCACGTTATTCGATATCACCGTCCGGGCCACCCGGGCACCCACGAGGTCCGTTCGCCATGCTTGCCCAGCGTCTTCGGGTCTGGAAGACCGTCTTCAACACCGCGAACCTGCCCGAGGGCATGACCGCGCCGCCCGATGCGGTCAGCAAGTGGCTCGTGATCACCCGGGCCGCCGTCTTCTCGATGACCGTCACGTCGGGCCTGATCGGCGGCCTCCTCGCGGTCGGTGCCCAGCAACTGACCAGGGAAGTCACCGTGAACTGGGGCCTGCTGGCGCTCGCCATCGTCGGCCTCGTGGTCGCGCACGCCGCCAACAACATGATCAACGACTACTTCGATCTCGAGGGTGGCGTCGACACGGACGACTACGTGAGGGCGCTCTACGCCCCGCACCCGATCCTGTCGGGCTGGGTGACCAAGCGCCAGCTCGGCGCCGCGATCCTGCTGGCGAACGCCATCGACCTCGCGATTCTCCTGTTCTTCGTCACCCAGCGCGGATGGCTCGTCGTTCCGTTCGCCCTGGGCGGGCTCTTCGTGTCCGTGTTCTACGTCGCGCCGCCGATCCGGCTCAAGCACATCGGCCTCGGCGAGCCCGGCGTCTTCGTGGTCTGGGGCCCGCTGATGGTCGTCGGAACGTTCTTCATCGCGACCGGCGAGATCCCCGGCTGGGCCTGGATCGCGTCACTCCCCTACGCGATCCTCGTCACGACCGTCCTGTTCGGCAAGCACATCGACAAGATCGACGCCGACACGAAGAAGGGCGTCCGCACGATGCCCGTGTTGCTTGGCGAGGCCCGCGCGCGCCGTGTGGCGCAGGTGCTGATGGTCGCGTTCTACCCGATCGTCGTCGGGGCGGTCCTGGCCGGCTGGATCGGGCCGTGGGTCCTGCTGGTGGTCCTTGGGATCCCGCGTCTGCTGACCGTGCTGCGCACGTTCAACGCGCCGCGCCCCGAGGTCGCTCCGCACAGCTACGTCGGCTGGCCGCTCTGGTTCGTCGGCGCCGCCTTCATCCACACGCGGCGAGCCGGCGGTTTGCTGGTGCTGGGCCTGCTCCTGAACGCCTTCCTGCCGATCACGCTGCCCTGGCTGTAGGCCGAGCCGGGTAGCTGGGGCGGCAGGATCAGCGGTGGGCGAGATATTCGAGCACGTCCAACTTCGTGAGGACACCGGCGGCGCGGCCGGCGCGGACGGCGAGGGCGGCCGGGCTGCCACTCGCGAGGAGCGCGAAGGCCTCATCGAGTGACGCCTCGACGGCGACGGTCGGCAGCGGTCGATCCATCACCTCGCCGATGGTCCGTTCGACGATCTCGGGGTTCCGGTAGGCGCGATCAAGAAGCCCCTGCTCACTCACCGACCCGACGATCCCCTCGAGCGCATCACCGTCGGCATCCTGCGATACCGGCAGCTGGCTGATTCCGAAT
>SCTE01000472.1 GCA_004298915.1 Chloroflexota bacterium
GCTTGGGCCGGGCCCTCGAGCATGTCCACATAGCGGGTGACGAACTCGAAGTAGTCAGGGTCGACGACCTCGGGCTTGCTCGAGAAGGTGTGGTCGACGATGAGCCCGGGCGCGATCTCGCGCTGCGTGCTCCCGTTGACCATGCCGGTGAGGGGGACGCCGGCCGGGTCACAGGGAAGCGAGCCGGCCCACATCGCGACATGGTTGCCCGGCATGCCGGTGACGTCGCCGTTGAGGTTGAGCTCCTTTACGAGCGCCCCTCGAGCCACCGTCCGGTCAGTTGTCGCGTACGGGATGCCGGTGACGACCAGGTGCCCGGCTCGGATCTCGAGCTCGAACCCCTGGTCGACCAGCTTCCGAAGGTCCGGACTACGACTTATCGGTCCGCTTGACATTGAAGATCATCTTCTCGCTCACCTTGACCGTGCCGCCCGGCAGAAGCTTGCCGGTGGCGTTGCCGTGCTCGTTTCGGGCCCAAGTGATCGTGTAGCGGACGTCCTGGCCAGTGTCCGGATTGGGGTACGCCAGGAGCAGGATCTTCTCGTAGCTGACCTCGTTGACGTCGACGGTCTTCTCGCGACCGTTAACGATTATCGTGTGCGTCCCCGGCTCGTGCTTCGGATCGTCCTTCGCGGGAACGGGGGGCTCTTCAGGCTTCGGCATTCTCGGGTTCCTTTCTCGTTGGGCTTCGACGAAACGGTCAGCTCTCCCGACCGGTTCGCTGACCTCGGCCGAGTATCGGGGTAGCGGCGGGCGGACGTCAAGCACAATATCTTTGATTGCATGTTTTGTGACGCTGACCGTGAGATGTCAGCCAAGTTGACAGGCGTTTCGCGGGCAGCGCATGCTGACGGGGATGGACGCCTTCTACCAAGCGTTCGGGGAGCGCGTTCGGCGGACCCGTGAGGGCCGGCTCAGCCAGGCCCAGCTCGCTCGCCAGATGCATCTCAGTCGCGGCTCGATCGCCAACATCGAGGCCGGTCGTCAGCGGATTCCGCTCCATGTCCTGCTCGTGCTCGCGCGCGAACTGGGCGTCGAGCCGGAGGACTTGATGCCACGCGAGCTTTCCGGACCCGACGACGTGGTGCCCCCCGATCGACTGCGCCGCCTCCATGCACTCGATCGAGACGACGTCGAGCGAGTGGTTCGTCGCGCTCGCCTCGAGCGCGACGCGGCCGCGAAGTGAGCCGAGCCGAACTAGAGGCGGCCAAGCTCCTCGCCGCGAGTGGGCAGGGCGCCGAGCTACCCGTGGACGTTGAAGTTGTGGCTGCTCACCTCAGGGCGCAGATCGTCCTCGAGCACCTCGATCGGTCCGTGTCGGGGATGCTCTATCGCGACGACGACCACGTCGTCATCGGCGTGAACTCGGCCCACACCGAGCGTCGACGGCGCTTCACGGTCGCGCACGAGCTCGGCCACCTAGTCCTCCACAAGGGCCGGCCTCTCGTCGTCGATCACGTGCGAGTGAACTTTCGCGACGCGACCTCGAGCACGGCCACCGATCTCGAGGAGATCCAGGCCAACGCCTTCGCTGCCGAGTTACTGATGCCTCGTAACCTGGTCACAGCGATGGCGCGCCATGCCGGCAACGCAGAGTCGGTCGGAACCGATAGTGCAGTCGTCCGCGACCTCGCCGACGGGTTCGAGGTCAGCACGGAGGCGATGGACTACCGCCTGATCAACCTCGGCCTTCGCCGCCAGGTCTAGCCGAGCTACTCCTCGAAGATCGTCTTGCCCGACCCGCCCATCTACGGGCGACTCGGCGTTGCTGGGGATGCTCGGTCGGCTTGGGATGCTACCGGGGTTCGGGATGCTGCCTAGCGACGGCAAGGTGATCCCGGACGTCACGACCCGATGATTGCCGGAGTCAGCGGACATCCTCGGAAGGCTCAACACCCACCCATGGAAAGGGAACTCCCCCGGATTCCATCCAGTGGGAGTCAGCCTCCAGACGGATGGTTGTCGACGAGGATTGAGGGCCCCCGAGTCGCAACGCGACATCGGGCAAGAGCGATCCACTCTTGCGCAGCCTGGGGCGGCGTGATTGTTCGGTGACCGTCGCGCCAGTCGCTAGAATGATCCTTTCCCGAGCGGGAGTAGCTCAGCTGGCAGAGCGTCTGCTTCCCAAGCAGAAGGTCGAGGGTTCGAGACCCTTCTCCCGCTCCATCCCCGATCAAGAAGACCCGTTTTTCAGGCAGCCGGTGTCAGAACGGACATCGCTTACGGTCCGAGTTTTGACCGGATAGTGGATAACGCCTTACTGAGCCCAAGGAACCGCGACGTAAGGTTCAAGTCGTCATTTCAAAGTCGCGTCTTCGTCGGCGCCGCGCGTAGGTTCGAGTGGGCGTCGACGCCGAGCCTCCTCAAAGCACGTACCTCCCACAAGTCGGTCTAGGTTGGGATTGGACGGACATTCGTGGAGGCCCAGTGACCACGCCGGCCGGCGACGTTATGGCTTGCACGCTATGGCGAGGTCCGGGCCAGGGACTTGCGAGTCATCGGGTTGATTCGCGGTCGTCCGGACGGTCAGATCCGGTCTGACCTCGATGAGAGTTCGGCCCGCCCCAACTGTAAATTTCGTGAGGAGCTCGCAGGTTTCCGAGAACATCGAGATCGAAACTGGCTCCGCCGAATTGTCGACGCGGCTGCCCATGACGTCAGTTGGGGTATTCAGGAGATCAGTCCGGGCGGGAAGCATGATGTCGAACGCCGGCTCGGGCCCAACACTGGTTGTGTAGACGCGCAGGCGTACTGGCACATTGCTCAGGTTCCGGAGCGACAGCGCGAACACGCTGGGCCCGTAGTCGCCGTAGCAACCGGCCAGACCCACGGCGCACACCAAGCCGATTACGAGAATGGCCCAGCGCTGGCGCGATCTAGCTCGATTCCACCTGCTCATTTGGTGGACGATACATCGAGCGCGGGCGAGTCCGACGCCCAGGGCGAGCCGCACGCGACGAGGGCGATTCCGGTCGCGATCCGGGGGAACAAACGCGTCATCGACACGACACAACTCACTTCGTGACGGCGTGTCGGGCTAGCAACGGACTTCGGTGTGGCTCATTAGTCATAGCGGACAGAGTCTGCCTGGATGGTGTTTTGGTCCGAAACCGAGGTCCGCGTAAGCACGAATGGCTGATTAGTCCGTAAGTTGCTTCCCAAGCAGAAGGTCGCGAGTTCGAACCTCGTCTCCCGCTCCACGGTCCTTGCTACGTGCGCACCGCGACACCCGGTCGGTGGTTCCGGTCCACCAGAGCTCTCGAGAGCCTTGAACCGACGTCCGAGCCCAATGGCCGGTTGCGACCCTGTCCTGGCCAGGAGATGTGCCGCGACAGCGGCAGCTTCGGCTTCGGGTGACGACTGCATGGTCATCGCCCGCACATGCCGGTGCGTAAGCGTCTCGGGAAGGTTCCGACGACTGCGAAATCCCCCCATCAGCGCACGTCCAGAACACGATGGAGCCTTGGCACGCCGACCAACCCGGCCGACTCCGAAGCCTGAGGGACTCGCCTGTGCTCGGGGCGTGCATGCAGTCGACGCGGCAATCGGCAAGGACCGATGGGACCGTCAATCGGCAGGCACCGAGCACCTCGCGACCGTCGGACCGAGGGGCCACGATGGTCGGCACGGGGCTTCAACGATCGGCGCCGGCGGACGCGACAGTCGGCGCCGTGGCCTGTAGCGTGCGGCGGGATGGCAGAACCCACGCGGGTGTGTGCCTGGTGATCGCCTGCCCTCAACTTGGAACGATGATACGGCGCCGTTTCGCTCGGCATGCAACCGCCTTCTGCAGTTCGGTCTCGCGCGAAGCGTCCCCAGGCGCTGGCTGCTAGCGCGGCTGCCGCAACATCGGCCACATCGGCGGCGAACCGCCTTGCTGGATCACGCCGATTTCCTCGAAACCATGGCGAGCGTACAGGTCTCGATTCCGAGGGCTCGTCGCCTCGAGATAGGCGGGCAGCCCGCTTTGATCGACAGCCTCAAGTCCGTGACGCAGGAGCGTTGAGCCGAGTCCGCGACCCTGCGCCGGCGGGTCGACCCCGGCCAACGGCAGGTACCAGTGGTCGAACGACGGATGGACGTGTCCCATCTGCTCGAAGAAGCCATCGAGATCGGCTCGGACTGAGTCCTCGGGGCTATCGAAGGCAAGCGCCAACATCGACGCGTCGTCGGACCCGACACGGGGCGGAAGCCAAAGAGTCACGGCCAGGATGCGCCCGACCGTGTAAGCCGTGCCGTTATCGAATGCGCGCCCGGCGAACGCTTCGATGAAGGGTGGCCACAAGGTCGAGTACGCCAGCGGATCACTGAACACCCACCGGACGACCGGGTCGCTGGCAAAGGCGAGCGTCAGCGTCGAGATGGCCCGTTCGCGCTCAACAGGCAGGACCTCCCGTACTGAATTCATCGAATCATGACCTCTCAGGACCGCGCCGGCACAGCCCGGTCGGTCGTCTCCGGACACATTACTCCGCGCCATCCAGCGGTCGGTCACGGATCCAATGATGGCTGACGAGTGCGCGACCCCGCGGGCTAATCCGTGAGGAGAACCCCATGGGTGTCCTGCGCCTCGGGAGCCGAGAAGAATGGCCGCGCGGCCCAGCTGAACAGGCGCGTCAGCGTGTTCGCCGGAAACTGGCCGATCCGCGTGTTGTAGCGGAAGACCGTGTCGTTGTAGAGCTCGCGACGGTCGGCGATGATCTCCTCGAGGCGCTGAATTTCGCGCTGGAGCTCGAGAACGTTCGCCTGGGACTTGATGTCCGGGTAGCGCTCCACGACGGCGAACAGCTGCCGAACCGCGGAACTCGTCGCCTCGGACGTCGCGGCCTGCGCGGGGATCGGCTCGGCCGACGAGTAGGCCGCGCGGAGCTGGGTCACCCGCGTCAGCGTCTCCCGCTCGAACGCCATCAATCCCTTGACCGCCTCGACCAGGTTCGGCAGCTCGTCGTGGCGCTGCTTGAGCGCGACGTCGATGTTGGCCCAGGCCTTCGAAGCCTGCTGGGCGAGCGTGATGACGCTGTTGTACGTGGCCACGAGGAGGAAGCCCACGACCACGAAGACAAGCAGGAAGGAGAAGATGGCGGCGACTGCCTGGGGGCTCATGGCCCGATTGTGCCGCTGATGGCGAGCGCCAGCACGACGGCCGAGCCAATGGCCAGCACTGCGCCCAGCAGGCCGACGAGGAACTGATCCTGGCCACGCGCCACGGCCACGGAAGGCGACCCCAGCGAGACGAGCATCGGACGCCCCTGCCCGATCGCGATGACGAGCTCACCGGGGCCAATCTCGAACGTCCGCGTGAAGCGCTCGGCAGTTTCGTGGTCGGCAACCGATGCCGGCGTCGCTTCCGGATCCAGGTGCGGTGCCTGGACCGGCTCGCCGATCCCGAAGCCCGGGATCGAGGCATTGCCCCAGGCTTCTTCTGGGTTCGCGGCCAGCGTGCCGGCCGCCCGCGCCGCATCGAGATCCGCGGCGATCTCGGGGTCGCTCGTCGCGGACAATGGCCCGCCGAGCGCCGACCCGTCGGCCAGATCCGCGCCGTCAGGATCGGGCAATGGATCGAACGGGAGCGCCGTCCCGACGATCGTCACGACGTCCCCGACCTCGATGCGTGCCTCCTCGTACTCGGTGCGGCCGTGCCCGCTCCCGGTGATGATTCCCGCTCGACTGCCGCCCATCGCTCCGGGATCGGACCCACCGAACGGCGGGCGCACCGTGAGCAGCTGCTCGATCAGGTGATCCCGGTCGATGGTGCCCGGTCCGATCGCCGAACCTGATCGAAGGTCGAGTCCGGGCGGCAGGTCCCCCGAGAATCCGTCGCCCTCCTTGAAGACCGGCGGAACGTCCCAATTCGCACCACGCGGAAAGACCCGGATGGCCCCGCTGTCGTCGCGAACGCGGAACCCGACGGCGTGCTCCTCGTCCAGCACGGTCCGTGTCGATCGGCCTTGTTGCTGCCGGACCCGGGATCGGAAGTAGACGCACCGTCGGCTCTGGAGGGGCGAGGTCAGGGCCAGCTCCGCCGGCTCGACCGTACCGGTCACGCGAACCTCGCCGACGGCGAGCGTAGCGATGCGCGAGGTCCCGGTGTCGGCCACGCGACCGGCGCGCCGGTAGCCCCCGAAGCCACGGAAGAGCAGCCACAGACCACCGCCGATCCCGGCGATGGACACGCTCATCAGGAAGGTTGCACCGTCGGACATCAACCCCATCGTACGAAACGCACCGGGCGCGGTCATGGTGGGCTGTAGGGCAGGTGAGGTGATGGCGATCCTGCTGGTGGACCCTGGAGATGGGTCGCGACGGGCTGGACCGTCGCGGGCGGTACCCCGTGGCTGGTGTGAGGGGAACGAGCGGCCGCCGCGAACTGCCCTGGGCTTCGCGCTGACGGCTGCATGGTCACCCTGAGCGCAACCCCACCCAGTTGGTGTCCGGTGGAGAGGTGGGACGACCATGATGTCTCCCAGCGCGGAGCAGCCGGAGCGTGATGGAACCCTGCAAGCCGCCCAACCGGGCGGACTCCGGTACCTCAGGGACTCCCCGTGCCTGGCGTGTCCATGC
>SCTE01000473.1 GCA_004298915.1 Chloroflexota bacterium
GCTCTTCCGATCTAATAGAAGATGTAGAACGGGATCATCGCGTGGCCGTGCGTCGCATAGGAGGTCGCGGCGGCCGTGAAGCTCGCGACGGATCCGGCCTCGGTGATGCCCTCCTCGAGGACCTGGCCATCGACGGCCTCGCGGTACTTCATCACGAGCTCGGAATCGACCGGCTCGTACTGCTGCCCACCCGAGGCGTAGATCCCGACCTCGTTGAAGAGCGGATCCAGGCCGAAGG
Source organism: Chloroflexota bacterium (assembly GCA_004298915.1). Taxonomy (GTDB): domain Bacteria; phylum Chloroflexota; class Limnocylindria; order Limnocylindrales; family CSP1-4; genus UBA5189. The sequence continues at coordinate 239 of SCTE01000473.1, forward strand.
TCCGGGCTTCATCCGGGATGATCGGGACGATCCGTGGACCGAGGTCCGGATCGCGGATCAGGTTCCTGAGGATGCGGGCAAAGACCATCGTCGTCGACACCGCCGTCGGGCTGCCGGCCGCGAACTCGGCGTCGAATGACGGCTTCGGCGCGGGCAGCGGGCCGGCTCGCACGACTCGCTTCGGGAGCTCGCCCCCGAGCGCGCGCCGTCGCTCGTGGAGGTACTCGACCTCCTCGGAATCCGGGCCGGGGTGGTAGTACGGGGCATCCTTGAGGTGGCTGTCGGGGATCGGGAGCTCGAGGCGATCCCGGAAGATCCGGAGCTCGGCTTCCGACAGCTTCTTGGCCTGGTGGGTGATGTTGCGAGCCTCGACACCCGGGCCGAGCGTCCAGCCCTTGACGGTCTTGGCCAGGATCACGGTCGGGACGCCGCGATGCTCGGTCGCCTGCTTGTAGGCGGCGTAGACCTTGTGGTAGTCGTGGCCGCCGCGCCGGAGCTTGGCGAGGTCATCGTCGGTGAGGTGCTCGACGAGCTTCCCGAGGCGAGGGTCCGGGCCGAAGAAGTGCTCGCGGATATACGCGCCACCCGCCACCGAGTACTTCTGGAACTCGCCATCGACCGTCGTGTTCATCTTCTCGACCAGGACGCCGTCGACGTCGCGGGCGAGGAGCTCGTCCCACTCGCGCCCCCAGACGACCTTGATCACGTTCCAGCCCGAACCCCGGAAGACCGCCTCGAGCTCCTGGATGATCTTGCCGTTGCCCCGCACGGGGCCATCGAGCCGCTGCAGGTTGCAGTTGACGACGAAGGTCAGGTTGTCGAGTCCCTCGCGCGCGGCGACGTGGAGCGCCCCGAGGGCCTCGGGCTCATCGGTCTCGCCGTCGCCAAGGAATGCCCAGACGCGTGACTTCGAGGTATCCAGGAGCCCGCGATTCTCGAGGTAGCGGTTGAACCGCGCCTGGTAGATCGCGCTGATCGGGCCGATCCCCATCGACACGGTCGGGAACTCCCAGAAGTCCGGCATCAGCCTCGGATGCGGGTACGACGACAGGCCGTCCTGGGGCGGCGTCTCGCGCCGGAAGTGATCCATCTGGGATTCGCTGATCCGGCCTTCGAGGTAGGCGCGCGCATAGATCCCGGGGGCGGCGTGGCCCTGGTAGAAGATCTGGTCGCCGCTCCCCTCCCCGTCCTTGCCCCGGAAGAAGTGGTTGAACCCGACTTCGTAGAGGGTCGCCGCCGATGCGTACGTCGCGAGGTGCCCGCCGATGCCGGCGAACTGCGAATTGGCCCGCAGGACCATGGCGACCGCGTTCCACCGGATCAGCCGGCGGATCCGGCGCTCGATCCCCTCGTCGCCCGGGAAGAACGGCTCCTGCTCGGGGCTGATCGTGTTGATGTAGCGCGTGTTGGTGAGCGGCGGCAGCCCGACCTGGAGCTGGCGCGCTCGCTTGAGGAGCTTAAACAGCAGGAAGCGGGCCCGCGTCTCGCCCTCGTCCTCGACGACCTGGTCGAGCGATTCGATCCACTCGGTCGTTTCGGTGCTGTCGAGGTCGGGCAACTGGTGCTTGAATTCGTCGATGTACATGCGCCGGAAAGGGTAGCCCATGGCGAGTCGGGGCGCGCCGGTTCGATCCGGTTGCGCGGGCGTTGCGGGAGGGGGCCGGATCGATCGCCGGCACCGCCTCCGGCCGACCGGCCGGGTCGATGTCCCCGCCGGCCGGACCGTGTGCTAGCGTCCGGCCATGCAGCTCCATGACCCTCGGTCGGCCCTGATCGTCGTCGACATGCAGAACGACTTCGCGGATCCCGGGGGATCGCTGAGCGTGGCCGGGGGCGCGGACACGATCCCGGTCGTCAATACGGCGGCCTGGGCCGCGATCCGGGCGGGCGCCTTCGTCGTGTACACGCAGGACTGGCATCCGGAGCACACGCCCCACTTCGCGCAGGACGGAGGGATCTGGCCGGTCCACTGCGTCGGCGATGCCTGGGGCTCGGCATTCCACCCCGACCTCGAGGTCGTCGGGCCGAGCGTCCACAAGGGTGCGAACGGCGAGGACGGGTATTCGGGCTTCACGATGCGCGACGCGGCAACGTCGGCCGAGATCCCGACCGAGCTCGACGCCTTGTTCCGCATCCGGTCCATCGAACGCGTGATCGTCTGCGGCCTCGCCACCGACTACTGCGTCAAGGCCACCGCCCTCGACGCGATCCGGCTGGGCTACGCGACGAGCGTCCTCCTCGACGGGATCGCGCCAGTGGACCTGGCGCCCGGCGACGGCGATCGGGCGCTCGAGGAGATGCGCGCGGCCGGCGCGAGGCTGGTCTTCGCGGACGGATCGAGCCCGTCCTGAGGACACGACGCATGGGAACCCGGATCGTCGATCATCAACGCCCGCCCGCAGCCTGACCGATGCAGGTCCACCTCGTCGACGCGACCTACGAGCTGTTCCGAGCGCACTACGCGCCCAGGCCACCGGTCCTCGGGATCGGCGGCCGGCAGCTGTCCGGCGTCTCGGGGCTGGTGGACCAGCTCTGCTACCTCCTTCGCGATGAGGGCGCGACGCATGTCGGGTGCGCGACCGACCGGGTCATCGAGTCGTTCAGGAATGACCTCTACCCGGGCTACAAGTCGTCGGCCGGGATGCCGCCCGAGCTGCTGACCCAGTTCCCGATCGCGGAGCAGGCGATCGAGGCGCTCGGCCTGGTGCTCTGGCCGATGGTCGAGTTCGAGGCGGACGATGCGATCGGTGCCGCCTGCCGGCGGTTCGCCGCGGACCCGGCCGTCGAGCGGATCTTCATCTGCACGCCGGACAAGGACATGGCCCAGCTGGTCGAGGGCGATCGGGTCGTGCTGCTCGATCGGCGTCGCCGGATCACGTATGACGAGGCAGGGGTCTGGGAGAAATGGGGCGTCGCCCCGACCTCGATCCCCGACTGGCTCGCGCTCGTCGGGGACAGCTCGGACGGATTCCCGGGCCTGACCGGCTGGGGCGCGAAGTCCGCCGCCGCCGTCCTGGCCCGGTACCCGCACCTCGAGGACATCCCGGAGAAGGCCTTCGCCTGGGACGTCGCGCGGCTCCGGGGCGGTCCGGTCCTCGCGGCGACGCTTCGGGAGCACTGGGACGAAGCGCTCCTCTACCGCTCCCTGGCCCGCCTCCGGTCGGTCGAGGACGGGGTCCCGATCCCGCAGGCAAGCGCCGACGACCTTCGATGGCACGGCGCCCCGCGAAGCAGGTGGGAGGCGTTCTGCGATCAATGGGGCCTGGCGAGCCTGCGCAGCCGGCCTCATCGCTGGCGCGCCGACGCCTGAGCGACGTCAGTAGGCCGGGACGCAGGCCGCACTCGATCGCGGGGTCGACGGATCGGTCTCGGTGACCGTGAGATCGCCAGCGACCATGAGGTCGACGGGCAATCGACCCGCGAGCGTGCCGTCCGACCAAATCGGCACCGCGGAGAAGTTTCCCGGCATGTCGATCGGGTCGCCCGCGAATGCCTTCAGGGCAAGGTCGAAGGCGCCGTTCGGATCCATCCCGATGAAGGCGAGGAGCCGCCCATCATCCTCGTAGCTTGAGGGATCGATCTGGAGAGAGACCTCGCCGCCGCACGGCCTCGCAGCGGTCGCCCCCTTGGTGTCGAGCAGGAAACCCGTCGCGACCATCAGCGCGCGATTCGACTCGTTGATGACGTGGATGAACTGGTCCGGCGCGGTCGAAGGAGGGGGCGATCCGCAGCCAACGACGATCAGGCACACGACGAGCGCCGCTGCAGTCCTCACGTCACCTCTCCGTGGTCGGTGCGCATCAGCTGCGCGACGGCTGGGAACCGACGGAGAGCATCTCACCGCGGGCCGGGACGTCAAGAGGCGACGAGGTCCTGCCGGCTCGTCAGCGGCCGGTCATCCGCCGCAGCAGCTCCGCGTGGTGGGTCGGCGGAGCGGCCATCGCCCCGACCGCCTTGGGGGGCGTCGCGATGTTGAACCACGGCCCGCCGTCGGGGCTGGTGACCTTCGCCCCGGCGCGCTCCGCGATGAGGCCGGCCGCCGCGACATCCCAGGGCGACAGCCCTCCCTGCTGGACGAACGCGTCGAACCGTCCGTTGGCGACGTAGGCCAGGGCAAGGGCCGCCGACCCCATCGATCGGGAGATCCTGATGACCTTGCGGACCTCCCGGGCGCGGCTCGTCGCGGTTCGGCCGTTGAGCGACATCGAGATCACGAAGTCGCTCAGCCGCTCCTTAGTCGAGGTCCGGATCTCGTGGCCGTTGAGGGTTGCGGGCCCATCGATCGTCGCGGCAAACGATTCATGGCGGGTCGGGTCGCGAGAT
>SCTE01000474.1 GCA_004298915.1 Chloroflexota bacterium
CATCGTCCTGCCGGTCACGACCGTTGCGGCAGCAAGGCTCGCTCACGCACCACGCTGAGATGGGCTTGCGGATCAGGCCCGATTCGCGAACCAGATGTTCGGCGCGGAGGTCACGCCGGCGTCGTGCATCGCCGCCTTGAGCTCCGGGCTGCCGGCAAAGGCCCTGGCAGCCTCCAGGGTGGCGAACTCGTGCGTGACCGTGATGTCGTTGGCGTTGTCGGCTGCCTGGTAAACGGCCTTATCCGTGACGCCCAGGGCCTCCTGGGTCGGGGCGAAGGCGTCGAAGATGCGGCGCCAGGCGGCGTAGTCGGCGACCGTGTGTCGAACAAACAGCGTGGCCATCCCTGGTCTCCCGGGTCATCCAGGCCGCGGTGGGGACCTCCCGCCGGTGGCGGCCGATGACCGTGACCGGAGAATAATCTGCAGATACAGAGACTGTCAAGTCAGTAATTGCCAGAACAGGAACATTGCCGTACACTGCACCCATGCAATTGGACAACGACCCACAGGACCCGGTCTGGTTCGATTCCTGGCGCGGTGTCCTGTTCGCGAGCGCCAGGATCCTCCAGGTGGCCGACCGGGACATGCTGGAGCACGACGGGTTCCCATTGACCTGGTTCGACGTCCTCGCGCGACTCTTCGACGCCCCGCCGGCCGGGATGCGGATGCAGGAGCTCGAGGAGCTCGCGCTGTTCAATCGCGGCGGCATGACCCGGCTGGTGGACCGGATCGAGGCCGCGAGCCTCGTCCGGCGCGAGCCGGTGCCCGGAGATCGGCGCGGCGTGCGGGTCGTGCTCACCGCCGAGGGCCGGAATCGCTATGCCGCGGCCCTGCTCCGACACCGGCAGGTCATCGAGCGCGAGTTCGGGCGGCGGCTGACCCCCGCCCAGCACCGGGCGATCGCCGATGCGCTCTGGTCGTGGTGGCACGACGTCGGCCCCGCCGACGCGACGCAGGATTCGGGCTGACCTGCGCGACGCAGCCCGCGCCACGGTCGGACCGCCGTCCGTGTGACGCGGCAGGGGACCAGGGTATTGGCGCCATGCATGGGAAACCTCGGCCGATCGCCGGGGTCCCAGGCGAGCGGCCGACCACACGGGTCGCCCGTGTCGCGACGCATGTGTCGCCGATGTCGCGACTCCCGACAATGGCGCGCCCGGAGGGATTCGAACCCCCGACCCTCTGATCCGAAGTCAGATGCTCTGATCCACTGAGCTACGGGCGCGTGCCGGGGAGTGTACCCGAGGTCGCCGGTCGGTCCGGAACGTGGTGATCGCCTGACCCGGTCGGTCGCGCCGGTCTCGGCACGGAACCTTTTCGTCATCGGCCGCGTACCCTGAAGTGCCCGGTCCGGGACCGGGGGCGGCGGCCTGCCTGTCCCGTCGCGTCGGTCAGCGGACGGGCGACGCCCGGTCCACGAGGGAGGTCGCGCTGCTGCGCTCGATCGGCCTTTGGCGCACGGTGGTCGTCCGATTCCGGGCGGACTGGGCCGTCGTTGCTGCCGCTTGGGCACTCCTGCTCTGTGCCACGACGCTGCTGACGGCCGGCACCCTGTACGGCGATACGGTCGCGCTCGGCGGGATCCGCGCGGCCATCGCCGAGGCCCCGGTCGCCGACCGGGCCATCGTCGTCCGGACGAGCGCGCTCGCCAACGCCGCATCCGGCCTCGACGGCCCCATCCGGGCGGCGCTCCACGAGGCCATCGATCGCCCAGGTGGAGAGATCGCCGAGGTCGTTCGCGCCGATCCCCTGGCTGCCGCCGGAGCCGACCCGACCACGGTCACGACGCTCCTCGCCGTGGCCGCCTACGAGGGGATCGAGGGCCACGCCGCCATCGTCGAAGGCCGGTGGGCGATGCCAGGCTCGGCCACACCGGAGGCCGCGTTGTCGGTGGGAGCGGCGGCGGCGCTCGGGGTGCGGACTGGCGATGTCCTCGACCTGGTCGGCCGCCTCGATTCGAGCGTCCA
>SCTE01000475.1 GCA_004298915.1 Chloroflexota bacterium
GTCGGCAGCGCGGGCGGCGCCGACACCGGTCGCGAGGGTCGGATCCGGGCTGCTCGGCTGGTCGGCAGCCGGGGGGACTTCGGTCATCGGCGCCACGACCGCGTCGGCGAGCATCCGGAGGGTCGCCGGAGGGACCGGGAACACCGCCCGCGGCAGCCCCGCCGCGGCCCATACGACGGGGAACCGCCCAAGGTCGGGATCCATGATCACCCGCACCCGTCTCGAGTGGCCGAATGGCGGAATGCCGCCGATCACGAAGCCGGTGAGGTCGTTCGCCTCGGTCGCGCTCGCGCGTCGAACGTCGGAGCGGCCGAGGATGGCCCCGAGGCGGGGGAGATCGACCCGGTTCGGGCCCGACACCAGGCAGATCACCGGTTCGAGATCGCCCTCGTCGGCGGCCGTGACGAAGACCAGGGACTTGACGATCTGGCCGAGCTCGACATCGACGGCGCGGGCCGCGTCCTCGGCCGTGTGGGTCGACTCGGCGAACACCGTGATGTCGAGATCCACACCCTTGCGCCGCGCGGCCTCGAGGACGCGCTGGACGGCCGGGTGGTTCGCGTCGGGGGGCACGGCGGGGAGTCTAGCACCGGGCCCGTCTCCGAATGGATGGTCATCCGGGATCGCGGGTAGCATCGACGACGATGAAGGCCATGATCTTCGACTGGGACGGAACCCTCGTCGACACCTTGCCGGCGATCACGAGGGCCAACGCCGAGGTGCTCGGGTCCTATGGGGTCGCATACGACGACGCGGCCTACCGCGCGGCCTACAGCCCGGACTGGCGGAGCATGTATCGACGGCTCGGGGTGCCGGCCGAGCACGTCGAGGAGGCGGGTGATCGTTGGCTCGGCGAGTACCGATCGCTCATGACCGAGGTCCGCCCGTTCAGGGGCGTCGAGGCGGCCATCGGACGGCTCGCGATGGCCGGCTTCCGGCTCGGGATCGTAACGGCCGGCGATCGGCCGGTCGTCGAGCACCAGCTGGAGGCGACCGGGCTCGCCCGCTACTTCTCGGCAGTCGTGTGCGGCGAGGACCTGCCGTTCGCGAAGCCGGACCCCCGGCCGCTGCTGCATGCCCTCGCCCAACTGGGCATCCCCGACGACCCGGGCCGCGCGACGTACATCGGTGACGCCCCGGACGACATGCGCATGGCCCGGACGGTCGGAGCCCGTGGCGTCGGGATCGTGTCGATCATCGGCGACCGACTGGAGCTCGAAGCCGCCGGCGCATCCGAAGTTGCCGATTCGGTCGCCGAGTGGGTGGCCGCACTCCTCGGCACCGGGGTCGAGGCCTGACCCGGACGCCGATGCACGCGCTCGTGCTCGCCGACGGTCAGGCGCCGACTCGCGACGAACTGGACGCCGCGTGGCCAGGCTGGGATCGCGACGTCACGCTGGTCGTCGCGGCCGATGGCGGAGCACGCCTGGCTGATTTGCTCGGCCTGTCGATCGACCGGTGGGTCGGCGATGGTGACTCGCTCGATGCGCCTGGCCAGGATGAGCTTCGCCGGCGCCGCGTGCCCATGACCCTCGCGGCTCGCGACAAGGACCAGACCGACGCCGAGCTGGCGCTCCTCGCGGCTGTCGAGGCCGGGGCGACCCGGATCACGATGATCGGGATGCTCGGCGGACCGCGCGCGGATCACGCCCTGGCCAACGTCATGCTCCTCGGCCATCCGTCGGCCGCGGGCCTGGCGATCGCGATTCTCGATGTCACCGGCCGGATTCGACTCCTGGCCGGGGCCGCCGAATCCCGTGCCGGCGCGGGAGTGGGCGGGTCCGGCGCCATCGACCTGTCAGGCGGCATTGGTGGCCTGGTCTCGTTCGTGCCCCTGTCCGACCTCGTCGGCCTGACCACGAGCGGCCTCGAGTTCGCCCTGGCCGACGCCGACATCGAGGCCGGCTCGTCGCGCACGATCTCCAACGTTCGGATCGACCCCGCGGCGTCGGCGTCGATGCGATCTGGCCGGGTGCTCGTGATCGAGAGCCCTGCTACGCTCGCGCCATGAACCCGCCCGAGCCCGGGGAGCACGCCCCGGAGATCGCCCTGCCGGACGAGACCGGCACGGTCCATCGGCTCTCGGAACAGCGCGACCGCTGGACGATCGTCTACTTCTATCCGGCTGATGACACCCCGGGCTGCACGATCGAGTCCTGCCAGTTCCGGG
>SCTE01000476.1 GCA_004298915.1 Chloroflexota bacterium
CCCGGTACGTCGGGGCCTTCGGTTCTCGCAAGACCCAGGCGGACCGACGCGAACGCCTCGCCGAGGCAGGCCTTACGCCAGAGTTGATCGCCCGACTGCGGGGGCCCATCGGCCTCGATCTCGGCGGCCGGGACCCGGCGGAGACCGCCCTCGCGATCATGGCGGAGATCGTGGCCGCGCGGCGGGGCGGTTCCGGCCGGCCGATGCGAGAACGCGTCGCCGCCGCATCGTGACGCGCGGGGACCGAGGCGCGGAGCGGGTCGCCGCGATCGTGCTCGCGGCCGGTCGCTCGTCGCGCTTCGGCAGGGACAAGCTCAGCGCCTCGCTCAAGGGTCGTCCGGTCCTCCAGCACGTCCTCGACGCGCTGGCCGTGGTCGACATCGACGACCCGGTCGTGATCGTCGGCACCGACGAGCAGCACGCGACCGCGATCGACTGGCGGGCCGCACGTCGTATTCGCAACGCCGAGCCGGATCGGGGCCTGTCGCATTCGCTGCAGCTCGGGTGGTCCGCGGTCATGGCGACATCGCCGCCACCGGGCGTCGTTCTCGTCACGCTCGGCGATCAGCCGGCCACGGATCCGACGACGATTCGGCGCCTGCTCGCCGAGCCCCTTGATCCCGATCGGCCGATCCTCAGCGCCAGGCACGCCGACGGGTCGCGCAATCCGGTTCGGCTGGAACCGGCAGCCGCCGACCTCGTGGCCGAGGCGACTCGCGACCGGGGGCTCGGTCCGCTCATGGACCTCCACCCCGATCGGGTTCGTGAGCTCCCGGTTTCGGGCATGAATCCGGATGTCGACGTGCCCGCCGATCTCGTGGCGCTGATCGCTGCGGACTGGGCGGATCGGGTCCGCGCGAACGCGGACCAGGTGGCCCAGGTCCGCGCTACGCCCGATGAGGCCGACTTCTACGCCCCCGTGACGCGCATGTTCGTCGTCGATCCGGGTCGGCGCGACGACCCGGTGCTGGACGCGCTCCTGGCGCTCGCGCGACCCGCCGAAACCTGGCTGGACATCGGCGCGGGCGCAGGTCGGTATGCGTTGCCGATCGCCGCCGTCGCGTCGGGGGTCATCGCCCTGGACCCGTCCTCGTCGATGCTCGAGGCGCTCCGGAACGGCGCAGCCCGCGCCGGGATCGGGAACGTGCGTGCGGTGGAGGGTCGCTGGCCGCCGGAAGCGGACACCCGGGCCGAACTTGGCCCCGACCCGGTCGCCGACGTATCGCTCTTGGCCCACGTGGGCTACGACGTCGAGTTGATCGTGCCGTTCCTCGACGCGATGGAGGCCGCGGCCCGCAGGCTGTGCGTCGCCGTCATGATGGCCGAGAGCCCGGCCGCGATCGCCGCACCGTTCTGGCCGCTGGTTCATGGGCGGGAGAGGATTGCCCTGCCGGCACTCCCCGAGTTCCTGGAGCTCCTGGAGGCGCGCGGCGTTCGACCCGAGGTGTCCATCGTGGCGTCCGAACGCCGGCGCTGGCAGGACCGCGACGAACTCCGGGCATTTCTGCGCCGCCAGCTCTGGACATCGCCGGGGTCGGAGGCGGACCAGCGACTCGACGCGGCGATCACGGACCTGACGGAATCGACATCCGACGGGGGCATCCAACTCGCGGGCACGCCGTCCCGGGACATCGGCGTTGTCAGGTGGTCACCAGGGGCCTCCTGACCGCGAAATTCGTTGACGCGGAAACCAAAGAGGCGGATACTCGTTGGACCCTGGACCCCCGGGCAGTCGCATCGCACTGACTGCTCGCCGGCCCGATCGCCAATCCCACGCGCCACCATCATTCGATGTGGAACGCACCTCCGCGAGGAGGGACCATGGAGGATCGATCGACCGATGATTCCGCCCGCATTCGACTACGTTCGACCCGCCGACCTCGGTCAGGCCCTCAAGATCCTGAAGGAACGGGAAGGCGAGGCAAAGGTCCTGTCGGGCGGTTTCAGCCTGCTGCCCCTCATGAAGTTGCGCCTTGCCCAGCCCGCGCTCCTCGTCGACCTTCGCGATGTCGTTGACCTGAATGGCATCAGCCGCGTCGGGGATGAGTTCAGGATCGGCGGCCGGGCGACCCACCGGTCGATTCTCGAAGACCCGGCCCTCGGTGCCGCGCTCCCGATCATGCGCGACGCGGCGGCCGGGATCGGCGATCCTCAGATCCGTAACTGGGGCACGATCGGCGGATCCGTCGCCCATGCCGACCCGGCCGCCGACTGGCCCGCCGTCCTCCAGGCACTCCACGCGTCGATCGTCCTGCAGAGCGTCGACGGCGAGCGTGTCGTCCCGGCTCGCGGGTTCTTCGTCGACACCTTCGTGACCGGGATCGAACCCAGCGAGATCTTGACCGAGATCAGGATCCCAGCGCCAGGCAAGGGGAGCGGAGGCTCCTATCAGAAGCTGGAGCGCCGCGCCGGTGACTTCTCGACGGTCGGCGTCGCGGTCCAGATGACCCTCGGCGCCGACGGCCGGATCAACCAGATCGGCATTGGCCTCACCGCGGTTGGGGATGCCCCGTTCGCGGCCACGAAGGCCGAGGATGCGCTGCGGGGCGCGACGCCGAGCGCGGAGATGTTCCGCGAGGCCGCCGGCGCGGCGTCGAGACAGAGTCGTCCCGCAGACGACAGCCACGGTCCCGCCGAGTACAAGCGGGCGATGGTCATCGAGATGACGAACCGGGCGCTCGCGGCAGCGCTCGTTCGCGCGAAGGGGTAGGCCAGCCATGACGACCCATCACATCCGGGTGACCGTCAACGGGACGGAGCGTGAGGCGGATGTCGAGCCGCGACTCCTCCTGGTCCACCTCCTCCGGGAGAACTTCGGGCTCACCGGGACGCATGTCGGCTGCGATACGAGCAACTGCGGCGCCTGCACGATCCACGTGAACGGCAACAGCGCCAAGAGTTGCACCATGCTCGCCGTCCAGGCCGATGGAGCGGACATCAAGACCATCGAGGGCATGGCCGACGGTGCGGCGCTCCATCCACTCCAGCAAGCCTTCTGGGATCAGCACGGCCTCCAATGTGGCTTCTGCACCCCCGGCATGATCATGCAGTCGGCGTGGCTCCTGGGCCAGAACGACAATCCCACCGAAGACGAGATCCGCGAGGGGATCAGCGGCAACCTGTGTCGCTGTACCGGCTACGTGAAC
>SCTE01000051.1 GCA_004298915.1 Chloroflexota bacterium
CAAGACACTCATGGCGGCGTATCTTGTCGGGACGCGGGGAACGGTCCGCCACGCCGCCGGTCTCGGGCTCGCCGTGACGGTCTCGCACACGCTCGGGATCCTGTTCCTCGCGCTGTTGGTCACGGGCGCCGAGTCGCTCCTGCCCGCCGACGTCGTGGTCCGCACGATCCCGATCGTGGCCGCCCTCGCGTTCGTGGCCATCGGCGGGGGGATGCTGTTCTCCGAGCTGCGCCGGCGGCTCCGCGCCCGATCGCTGACCTCGCTGGCGCACGCGGCGGACCACGACCATAACCACGACCATGGCCTTGACCACGACCATGACCCCGAACCGGCGGGCAGGCATGACCATCCGCACGCGCCGGGCGGCCACGGCCACGCGCGTGCCGCGGCGGACGAGTCGACCACTGGGATGGCCGAGCACAGTCACGGTGGAATCCGCCACTCCCACCTGCCGGCCGACGACCGGACCCTGAGCTGGCGGAACCTGTTCGCCCTCGGGCTGGCCGGCGGGATCATCCCGTCCACGAATGCCCTGATCATCCTGCTCGGCACGATCGTGGCCGGCCGGGCCGCATTCGGGATCGTCCTCGTCGTCGCCTTCGGGCTCGGCATGGCCCTCGTGCTGGGCGGCGTCGGCGCGCTGATGGTCCTTGCGCGCGAGCGCATGGAGCGCCTGCCGCTGACCTCGGGCCTCGGTCGAGCCGCCCGCCATGCGCCGCTGGCCGCGGCCGTGGTCGTGCTCGGCGTCGGGCTGTGGCTGACCGTCCAGGCCATCGGCGGCGGCCCGACCCTGTGACGCAGCGCCGGCGCCCGGAGGTCGATACGCAACATGCCCGATACGACCGCCGGAACGCTCCGTGCTAGGCTCCCGCCCGACATGCGAGCCCTGACCGACCGAGCCCTCGACGGCGCCACGCGGCTCGGTGCGAGTTACGCCGATGTCCGGATCGTTCGCCGCCGGGACGAATCCATCGGGATCAAGTCGGGCCGGCTGGAAGGCGTCGCCACGAGCGAGACTGAGGGCTTCGGTGTCCGGGTCCTGGTGGACGGTGCCTGGGGTTTCGCGTCATCCCATCACCTCGATCTCGACGAGGCGGACCGCGTCGCCGCGCTCGCGGTGCGGATCGCGAGGGCGTCCGCGACGGCGCTGCGCACGCGCGTCGAACTTGACGGACGACCGCCGGCTCACGGCCGGTTCGAGACGCCGGTCGTCGAGGATCCGTTCAACATCCCACTGGAGCGGAAGATCGGGCATCTCATGGAGGCGGACCGGGCAGCCGGTGCCGTCCGTGGTGTCACCTTCACCGAGTCGTCGTACGGCGCGCAGCGCGAGGAAAAGACCTTCGCCGCATCCGACGGCAGCTTCACGGAGCAGGTCATCACCCATATCGGCGCCGCCGTCGAGGCCAACGCCATCGAAGGCGACGAGCACCAGCGACGCAGCTACCCGGACGCCGGCGGCGGCTGGGCAGCGGCCGGGTACGAGTACATCGGCGGCCTCGACCTCGTGGGCAATGCCGAGCGCCATGGCGAGGAGGCGGTTGCGCTGCTGACCGCGCCGCAGTGCCCATCCGGTTCCAGGACGATCATCCTGGATCCGACCCAGCTGTACATGCAGGTCCACGAGAGCTGCGGCCATCCGACGGAACTCGATCGCGTCTACGGCACCGAGGCGTCCTATGCCGGCACGAGCTTCCTCACCACCGACAAGCTCGACGAGGGCTTCCGCTACGGCTCGGACCTCATCACGATCGTGGCGGACGCCACGGCGCCGCACGGGATGGGCACGTTCGGCTGGGATGACGAGGGCGTGGCCGCGCAGTCGGTGCCGCTGATCCGGAACGGGATCCTGACTGGCTATCTGACATCCCGCGAGACCGGGCCCCGGATCGGCCGGGCCTCGGGCGGCGCGATGCGCGCCGACGGCTGGAACCGCATCCCGCTCATCCGGATGACCAACATCAACCTGCTCCCGGTCGCCGGGTTGAGCCTCGATGACATCGTGGCGGACACCGACGACGGGCTGTACCTCGCCTCGAACCGGAGCTGGTCGATCGACGATCGCCGCCTCAACTTCCAGTTCGCCACCGAGGTTGCCTACGAGGTCAAGGGCGGCAAGAAGGGCCGGCTGTTCAAGAACCCGACCTACACCGGGATCACCTACGAGTTCTGGCGCTCCTGCGACGCCGTCGGCGACCAGAGCAGCTACGTGATGCTCGGGACGCCGAACTGCGGCAAGGGCGAACCGAGCCAGGGCGCACATGTCGGGCACGGCGTCTCCGGGGCACGCTTCAGGAACGTCCAGGTGGGAGTCGGCAAGTGGTGACCCCGGGCGACGGGACCGATCCCCTGGCCATCGCCGAAACCGTCCTCGCCCGGGCGATGGATGCGGGTGCCAGCGAGGCCGAGGTGCTCGTGTCGTCGGACGACCAGGCCCTGACCCGCTTCGCCAACAGCGAGATCCACCAGAACGTCGCCGAGACCAGCGCCTCGGTCAACCTTCGCTTCGTCCTCGGTCGGCGGATCGCAACGGCTTCGACCGGGCGCATCGACGAGGCCGGGCTCGCCGCCCTGGTCCATCGCGCGGCGGCCGTCGCGCGGACCTGCGAGGAGCTGGAGGACTGGGCCGGCCTGCCCGGCCCCGATCCTTCGGGCCCGATCCACGGGCTGCCGGCGGCGTTCGCCGCGCCGACGGCGGATGCCACTCCGGAGCTCCGTGCGGAGGGCGTGCGTGCGGTGATCGCGGCGGCTGACGAGCAGGGCGTGCTCGCCTATGGCTCGTTCTCCACCGGCCGCGAGGCCATGGCGGTCGCGAACTCGAAGGGCATCCGCGCATTCGAGGAGCGCACGAGCGCCCAGCTCCTGACCGTGCACATGTCGCCCGACGGAGGGACCGGGTACGCCGAGCGCGCCGCGACCGACGTCACGAATATCGATCCCGAGGGCATCGGTCGCGAGGCGGCGGCGCGGGCCAAGGCCACCGACCACGCGATCTCGATGCCGGCAGGCGACTACCCAGTCGTCCTCGAGCCGTACGCCGTCGTGGACATCCTCGACATGCTCGGCTACGTCGGGTTCTCCGGCCTCGCGGTCGAGGAGGGTCGCTCGTTCGCCGAGCCGGGACGCCGGGTCGGGTCGGACCTCGTCACGATCATCGACGACAGTGCGAACCCGTCGGGCCTGCCGATGACCTTCGACTACGAGGGCGTCCGGAAGGAGCGCGTGGTCCTCATCGAAAACGGGGTCTGCCGCGACGTCGTGTACGACGCGCAGACGGCGGCCCGCGCCGGACGCCGCTCGACCGGCCATGGACTACCGGCACCGAACCCGTATGGACCGTTTCCGCTGAACATGGTCATGGCCCATGGCTCGACCCCCCATGACGAACTCATCGCCGGCATCGAACGCGGGCTCCTCGTCACCCGGTTCCACTACACGAACCCGGTCCACCCGAAGCTGGCGATCATCACCGGGATGACCCGCGACGGGACGTTCCTCATCGAGAACGGGCAGGTCGTCGCGCCCGTCCGGAACCTGCGCTTCACGCAGAGCTACCTGGACGCGCTGGCCGGGGTCTCGGCGGTCGGGCGTGACCTGCGGACGCTCCGGGGCTCATTCGGCGCCGTCGTGGTCCCGGCGCTGCGGATCGATGCCTGGTCCTTCACGGGGACGACCGAGCACTGAGCGCTTGGTGGAGCCGTTCTACCATCGAGTGGTAGAATTCCACCATGAGCCTCAACATCAAGAACGCCGAGACCTATCGACTGGTCAAGGAGCTCGCCGACGAGACGGGCCAGTCGATGACGGCAGCGGTCACCGAAGCGGTCCGCGCCCAGCTCGATCGGATCCGCGCGGCACGCGGCGAGTCCGAGTCTGAGTCTGAGGCACGGCTGCAGGAGATCCATGCGCTCTTCGAGCTGATGCGAAGTCGTGCTCCGGCCGGGTACTGGGATCAGGACTTCGACGAGCAGCTGTACGACGAGCGAGGTTTGCCGAAGTGATCGTCGACACGTCCGTCATCGTGGCGATCCTCCGGGCCGAGCCCGAAGCCTCGGCCTTCGAGCGGATCCTCGCGCATGCGCCGATCGCCAGGGTCAGCGCGGCGACCTACGTGGAGCTGGGCGTGGTCGTGGACGGCGCCCACGATCCGATCCAATCGAGCGCACTTGATGCGATCCTCGCATCGGCTCGGGTCCGTGTCGAACCGTTCACGCCGGCGCAGGCTCGTCTGGCCCGCTCGGCCTACCAGCGCTTTGGCAGAGGGAGCGGCCACCCCGCGCGGCTCAACATGGGGGACTGCTTCGCCTACGCCCTGGCGCGGGATCTTGGCGAGCCGCTGCTGTTCAAGGGGGCTCACTTCGCCCAGACCGACATCGAGATCGTCATCGAGCCGATCAAGGAACGGCGGTTGAGCGAAATCGTTGCCGCCTACCGGTCCGCGTCGGGCAGCTGACAGACGACTTCCAGCCGGAGTGCGCGACTGATCGCACGGCGATTGCGCGCGACAAGGGCGTAGAGCAGCCCGATCACCCAGACCGCCGGGATCAGCCGGCCCATCGCGGCCGGGAGGCGGCCGCCGGGAAGCCGCCCGGCGATCTCGACAAAGGCCGATCCACCGGATCGCAGGACGCCGGAGTCCGGATCCAGGACGTGCAGCTCATCGTGGAGCGGGTGTGTGGCCGCGGCTGAGCGGATCACCGGACGCGGATCAGCGACCGCGGCCTGGAGCGCGACGAACTCGAGCCGGCCGTGTCGATCCCAACGCCGAAGGTGGTCAACGGTGAGCGTGCAGATCCCGCAGTCGCCATCGAACAGGACGATGAGCCGATCGGGCCAACCCGTGGCCGCGCCGACTGTGCCAGGGGTCACTGGACGCAGAATTCGTTGCCCTCGGGGTCTTCCATTACGGTCCAGGTCAGGGATCCGAGGCTCCGCGTGGCACCCTCGCGCGCGCCGAGCGCCACCAGTCGCGCCACTTCCGCGACGCGGTCGTCGGACCGCCAGTCGAGATGGACGCGGTTCTTGCCGGCCTTCGGCTCCGGGACCTTCTGGAAGAGCAGCGGCAGCGGCCGGGGTCCTGCGGCCTCCCGCTGATCCGGCGGCGGGACCAGCGACACGTACTGCTCGTTGACGTCATGGCGCTCCCATCCGAGCGCCGCCTCCCAGAACGGAACCACTCGATCGTGGTCCGCGCAATCGATGACGATATCCCCCTGCCGGATGCTCACGGCGTGTGCAGACGGGCCATCGAGGTCAGCGCCAGGCGCTCTTGGCGGCGTCCGGGTAGAGCCGAACCCGACGATATGGTTCCCGACCGCGGGAGCGCGACACCAGGTTTGCCCGCTCGGCCATCTGGTGCTGGAGGCGTCGGATATAGGCGTTCTGCGGGGAGAGCTCTACGGGCTCCGATTGCTGGAGCACGATGCCGATGGCCTCCTCGGTCTCCCGGAGGGCCGCATCGCGAGGATCCAGCTCGAGCGCGAAGATCGAGGTCAGGGACGACTGCATCTGGGCGACCGTGTTCTGCTTGAGCACGTAGATCGGCAGGGCACGCTCCTCGGCCTCGCGGACGAGAGGCGTCTTCTGTCGATATTCGGTTCGAACGGTCATGACGACGTCCGCCTCGTCCACGTCGGTGGCGATGACGACGGGCAGCTGCAGGTCCCGGATCGCCTGCTCGAGCCGCTTGCGGCTGATGCCCTGGGGCAGCACCCGGAGGGTCGGCAGTCCGAGCCCCGAGCTGAGGCGCAGCGTGCCGTCGTCGTCGAACTCCGGGCCGTCCTCGGGACCCGTCACCGAACTGTCGGTCGTGGCCCGGCCGGCCGAACCGGGCAGATCCGGGATCAGGTCCGAGGCGTTCACGGGCGCCGTGCCCTCGTCGGCCTTGAGCGCGTCGATCGCCTTCGTGGCCGACGCTCGCCACTCCCGCTGGCGGGCCAGCTCGCGAGCCTCGCGGGCGCGGGCGTCGAGCGAAGCCGCGCTGCCGCGCTCAAGGGGTCCGCGATCCGCGATCCCGCCCGCGACGAACGGACCGTCGGCCGCTGCCCGTGCGGCCGGCCCGCCGCCGCGCTCCCCGCCGGCACCGGACGAAGGGCCACCCCGGGTCGGTCGCCAGGAGCCTGAGGCACCGGGACGATAGCCGGCGCGGTAGCCGCCTCGGTCGCCCGCCGGAAATGCCACGCCCCCGCCAGGACCGGACCGGTACGCCCCGTCGCCCCGCCAGCCGGGTTCCATCCGCCACGACGATCCCGTGCCGGCCAGCCCGGCGAACCGGTCCGGGCCGAATCCATCGCGCGGTGACGGCTTGGGCCGGGCCTGCGATCGATGAACGCCCTCCTCGTCGCGCCAGCGCTGCTCGCCGGCGACGGCCTCGCCCCGAAGGAGGGCATCGACGGTCTCGCTGACGTCGCTGTGCGCGAGCACTTTCTCGCGGTCCTGGATCTCGATGATGACGTCGAATGTCGGGGGCGCCTTGCGCTCGAGGACGCTCTTCTGCGTCCGTCGGCGACGCGCCTCTTCGTCGCCCAGGGTCACGCTCTGGATCCCGCCGATCAGGTCGGACAGGGTCGGGTTGAGCATGAGGTTGTCGAGGTTGTTGCCATGCGCCGTACCGATGAGCTGGACGCCGCGCTCGGCGATCGTTCGCGCGGCCTGGGCCTCGAGCTCGGTCCCGATCTCGTCGATCACGATCACCTGGGGCATGTGGTTCTCGACCGCCTCGATCATCACCTCGTGCTGCATCGACGGCGTCCGGACCTGCATCCGGCGGGCCTTGCCGATGGCCGGATGGGGGATGTCGCCATCGCCGGCGATCTCGTTCGAGGTGTCGACCACGACCACGCGCTTGCCGAAGTCGTCGGCCAGGACCCGCGCCGCCTCGCGCAGCATCGTGGTCTTGCCGATGCCCGGCCGGCCCATGATCAGGATCGATTTCCCGCTCTCGACGAAGTCCGCGATGATGTCGATGGTGCCGTAGACCGCGCGCCCGATCCGGCAGGTCAGCCCGTCGATCTTGCCGTTGCGATTCCGGATCGCGCTGATCCGATGGAGCGTTCGCTCGATCCCGGCCCGGTTGTCGTCCCCGAACGTCCCGATGTGCTCGACGACATGGGCGATGTCGGCCTCGTTGATCTCGCGATCGAGCAGCGTCACCTCCGAATCCGGGAAGCGCGCCTCGGGCCGTCGGCCCAGGTCGAGGACGACCTCGATGATCGACGCCTGGTCGGGCAGGGCATGAATGGCCGCCACGATCTCCGGCGGCAGGGCCATCAGGAGGGCATCGATGTCGTCGATCGTTTCGCGGCGCTCGGAGCGATCCTCAGGAGCCACGCGTGACCTCCAGTGAACGAACGCCGGCCGGCGCGAGCGCGGGTTCGGCGACACGGACCAGGGTTTCCTTCATGAGCAGGGTGACGGTGGAAATCGTCCGGAAGCCGGCCTCCTCGAGTCGTCGATCCAGGGGCGATTCATAGGTTCGCACGGGCGCGATGACCCCGTTGGTCTGGGCCTGCTCGCCGCTCCGGCCCAGGCGGGCCCGGATGTCGCCAAGCCCGAAGTCGATGAGCGTGGCGAGGTCCGCCTCGGGCCGGCCCATGACGCGCAGGTAGTGGGGCTGGTCCTCGCGGGCCACCCCGAGCTGGATGAAGCCGTCGATGGCCACGCCATCCGGCGCCTCGAGGACGTACCCCTCGATGTCGGCGAACCGGAGCAACGGCGCGAGGCTGCTCCGCGGAACCCGCCAGTGCGTGCCCTGCCGCTCCCAGTCGGGAATCCGGAACGCTTCCAGGCGTCGGACCGGGGCGGGCGTGACGGCCGTGTACAGCTGCATCAGGGCAACGGCATCACGTGGCGTCGCGGTCCGGATCCGCGCCTCGGTTCGACGGTCCTCGGGCCACGGCTCGGGCAGCGGCTGGCGCACGTCCCGGTGCTGGATCCGTTCCTCGCCATAGCGGGCGAAGCCGGCCTGCATGAACAGCTCGACATTGCCGCCGGCATCAGTACAGGCAACGTGGAAGTGGCCCGCGCCGCGTTTCTGGCCCTCGCGAAGGACCTGTTGGACGAGCCGGAACCGGATGTCGCCCGCGCTCGCGCCGGGCAACCCGGAAAGGCCGTCGAGCTCGACGATCGTCCAGTCGTCGCGATGGCTCTCGCGCTCAACGCGGACGAGGCCCGCCACCCGCTTGTCCTCCTCGTACACGAACAGAAGGTCGTTCGGGCGGAACGCACCCAGCGGCAGCCTGAACAGGCTGAAGACGCCGATCCGCGGACCGTTCACGGGGAGGCCCAACGAGCGACCGCCCGCGGCGTCGTCCTCGCACAGGCGGGACAGTTCGCCGAGCGCCGCGAGATCCGTCAGGCGCGCCGCCCGCACCTTGCCGCTCGAGCGTGCCGGCCTGATGACCGTCATCGCGCAAGCCCCGTCCGGCGGGTCGGGTGGTGGCGCCGGCCCGACCCCTCGCCCGGATCGTCGTGCTCGGCCGCCATCGTGGCGACGAGGCGGTGGAACCGCGTCTCCCCGGCGAGTTCCGGGTGGAACGCCGTGGCGATCACGTTGCGCTCGCGAACGGCCACGATCCGGCCATCGTCGAGGGTGGCGAGGACATCGACCCCGGGGCCCGTCCGTTCGACGATCGGCGCCCGGATGAACACCCCGTGGACCGGCTGATCGCCGAGCATCGACACGTCGATCCCCGCCTCGAACGAATCCAGCTGCCGTCCGAAGGCGTTGCGCCGCACGGCGACATCGAGGAGCGGGAAGACGGGTTCATCGCCATCGACGATGTCCCTGGCCAGCAGGATCATCCCGGCACACGTCCCGAACAGGGGCGTGCCCGATTGCGCCAGTTCCAGGATCGGCTGGCGCAGGCCCCAGCGATCGATGAGCCGGCGCTGGGCGGTCGATTCGCCGCCCGGCAGGATCAACGCGGCGATCCCATCGAGATCCGACGGCAGGCGCACCTCGACGCCCTCGACGCCGATCGCGCCGAGGACCGTCAGGTGTTCGGCAAACGCCCCCTGGACCGCGAGAACTCCGATCCGCATCGGTCGCACCTCGCCGTCACCGGCGCGGCGGCCTACCAACCTCGACTGGCCAGCCGATCCGACTCGGCAAGTTGCTCCATCGAGATGCCGCGCATCGGCGCGCCGAGACCCTTGCTGACCTCGGCCAGGATCTTGGGATCGTCGAAGTGGGTCGTGGCCTGGACGATGGCGTTGGCCATCCGGGCCGGATCCTCGCTCTTGAAGATGCCGGATCCCACGAACACGCCCTCGGCACCGAGCTGCATCACCAGGGCCGCATCGGCCGGGGTGGAGATGCCGCCCGCCACGAAGTTGACGACCGGCAACCGTCCGTCATTGGCGATCTGCTTCACCAGCTCGTAGGGCGCCTGGAGCTCCTTGGCCGCGACGAACAGCTCGTCCTCGCGCATGCCCTGGAGCCGGCGGATCTCGGCCAGGACGTCCCGCAGCTGGCGGACCGCCTCGACGACATTGCCCGTGCCGGCCTCGCCCTTGGTCCGCATCATCGCGGCGCCTTCGTTGATCCGCCGAATCGCCTCGCCGAGGTTGCGGCAGCCGCACACGAACGGGACCTTGAAGGCGTGCTTGTCGATGTGGTTGGCCTCATCGGCCGGGGTCAGGACCTCGGATTCGTCGATGTAGTCGACACCAAGCGCCTCGAGGATCTGGGCCTCGACGAAATGGCCGATCCGGGCCTTGGCCATGACCGGGATGCTGACCGCGTCCATGATCCCCACGATCATCGAGGGATCGGACATGCGGGCAACGCCGCCGGCGGCGCGGATATCGGAGGGCACGCGCTCGAGGGCCATGACGGCAACGGCGCCGGCATCCTCGGCGATCTTCGCCTGATCGGCGGTGACGACGTCCATGATGACGCCGCCCTTGAGCATCTGGGCGAGGCCCTTCTTGGTGACCCAGGTGGACGTTTCGACGGTCATGTTGGGACTGCTTCCTCAGATCCTGCTGCGGTAGTGCCGGTCCGCCTGCCTCGGGGTCCTCGCCCGTTCGAGCCGCCCGGTTCGCCGCAACGCGGCGCGATTATCGCACGCTCAGGCGAGGGTCCCGAATCGGCGCGAGGATTGGCGGCAGGGATCCATCCGCCTCCAGTCCCGGCTTTCGGGCCTGAAGCCGTTCGGCGGGGCTACGCGGCGTCGGAATGTTCCGCGGCGCGTACGAAACGACCAGCCCGGGCGACTATCGTCCGTGGTCATACCTCCGGCGTATGAAACGCGTCGCTCGTTACTCGGGGCGTATGAAACATGCAGCGGAGCGCCTTCACCGTTCGTTGTCATACCCCCGGCGTATGAACTCGACACGGTTCGGCCTCTCATCACCCCGCTCATACTTCGGGTGTATGAAATGAGCACGACTTCGGCTCAAACGCTGATACGGACGTCGGTTTCTTACGTGCGGCGTATGAGGCCCGGGCGAGGAGGTCGACCGAGTGGACCTTGCCTACCGGCCGACGGTGCGAATGACCCCCGACATCAACTTCGTCGCCCGTCTGGCCGCCGTCGGCGACAGGTGGCTCAGTGTTTCGACAAGACCAAGGACATCGTCATCCGGGAGGCCATCGAGCAACTTCACGAGCCTGAGCACCGTATCGTCGGGGACTTCGCCGAGCAGCCGAAGGGCGCGTTCGAGCTCCCGAGGCTCCAGGCGAGGAACCAGCCCTACGGCGCGGTCGAACAACCGAACGAAGACCAGGAAGGTTGCGAGCCACTCCGTAAGGTGGACGAGATCCTGA
>SCTE01000477.1 GCA_004298915.1 Chloroflexota bacterium
GGACGCCGGGATCACGTTCATCTGTTCGGTTCCCGGTCACGCGGCTGCCGGCATGAAGGGCGCCATCACCATCGCCGGTACGACCGCCGGCGGTGATGATCACGGCGGGCCCGCGCCGGCGACCGACGTCAAGGCCGATCCCAACGCACCCAAGTACACCCTCTACCCGGCGACGGCACCGAAGGTCCTGTCCGGCACGGTCCACGACATCGACCTCGTCGTTCAGGAAAAGCTCATGACGGTCGCCGACGGCTTCGTCCAGAAGGTCTGGACCTTCGGCACCACCGAGACCAACGGCACCGTCCCCGGGCCGGTGATCCGCGTCCATCTCGGTGACACCGTCCGGATCCACCTCAAGAACCCGGCCACCAGCACGGCCTCGCACAGCGTCGACTTCCACGCCAGCCAGGTCGCCTGGAATGACGAGATGACCTCGATCAAGCCGGGCGAGGAGAAGCTCTACGAGTTCACGGCCGACTACGCGGGCGTCTGGATGTACCACTGCGGGACCGCCCCGGCCCTGCATCACATCGCCAACGGTATGTACGGGATGCTCATCGTCGAGCCGAAGGGCGGCCTGGCCTCGGTCGACACCGAGCTGGCGATCGTCCAGAGCGAGTGGTACCTCGGGCCGCAGGGTGACCTGACCAGCCTCGAGAAGGCCTCGACGGGCAACCCGGCTCCGGATTACGTCGTGTTCAACGGCGTCGCCAACCAGTACAAGGACAATCCGATCGAGGTCAAGACCGGCGGAAAGGTGCGGATCTTCGTCCTCGATGCCGGCCCGAACATCGACAGCTCGTTCCACATCGTCGGCACGATCTTCAATGCGGTCACCAAGGAAGGCATCCAGCTGCTGGCAGGCAATGCCGGTGGATGGGGCTCCCAGGCGGTGGACCTCTCGCCGGCCCAGGGTGCCGTCATCGAGTTGACGACCGCGGAGGATGGGCTCTATCCCATCGTCACCCATGCGTTCAACTTCGTTGGGCGCGGCGCCCTCGGGCTCCTCAAGGCCGGTGACGGCGACCCGCTCAACTGAGCGGCACCTCGGCTCCCGGCTCCGCTGACGCGGGTCGGGAGCCGGTCCTTCGAGCCCTGCCGGTCAAGACTGGCCTCACGACTCCCTCCGGTACGCCGACGGATCTCCCCGGCGCCTGCTGCGAGCGTTGCGCATGGGAGCAGGCGTCCGAGACGCTTCGTCCCGCTCCAGATACGCGGTCGGCTGAACATCAAGCGGCGGCTCCCGCCATGCAGCCGGCCGCTGCCCGCTCGCCGCTCCCCGTGGTCGACGTGCCCGGTGCTGGCGGTCCCGGAATCAACCGGTCCGCCGACCGCCGAATTGCTTTCGGCGGCCTCTTGATCTCGGGCCTGTACCTCGCTTGCGCCCTCGCCTCGCTCCTGCTGCCACCCTCGATCCGGATCGGGCCCTGGGTGCCGGTCCATCTGGTCCTCGCCGGAGCGGCGAGCACGGCCATCGCCTCGCTCCTGCCGTTCTTCGCGGCGGCCCTTGTCGTGGCGCGACCCGTACGGCCGGCGGTGCGGATCGGGGGAATCGTCGGCGTGGCGATCGGGGCGCTTACGGCCATCGAGGCCTATCAGCACTTCGCAGGTCAGCCTGTGCCGGCCATCCTGGCGGGCGGAACCTTCCTCACCGGTCTCGGTCTTGTCGGCTTCGCCGCGTTCGTTCCTCTGCGGAATGCCATGGGGCCCCGGCGGCCGCTCGTGGAGCGCGCGTATGGGCTGGCGCTCGTCAACGTGGCGGTGGGCGTAACGACTGCGACGCTGTTCGTCGGCGGCCACCTGGCGGTCGGGTCCGCCTGGGGGATGTTGAAGCCGGCCCATGCCTGGCTCAACCTCGTCGGCTTCGCGAGTCTCGTCGTGATCGCGACGCTGCTCCACCTGGCCCCCACGATCGTCGGGGCACGGATTCGTACCCGTGCATCCGGGCGACTGGCAGTCCTCGGCATCGCGATCGGCGCGCCGGTGATCGCCGTGGGCTATGCGTTCGGTCTGGACGTGCTCGCGCGCGCAGGTGCCATCGCCGTGCTGGCCGCGGCCCTGGCGACCGCGTGGCACGGCGTTGCCGTCCACTTCGACCGTGGTCGCGGCCACTGGACCACTGACCTCGGGTGGCACCGGATGACGACAGGCTCGCTCGTCCTCGGGCAGGCCTGGATCGGGGCAGGCCTGGCCATCGCCGCCGCCCGCGTCGTGGTTCTCGGCGCCACGCCTGCCTCCTGGTCGCTCGCCCTGATCGTGGGACCGTTGCTCATCGGTGGTGTCGTGCAGGTCCTCATCGGGGCGATGACCCACCTGTTCCCCACGATCGGACCCGGCAACCCGGGGCGCCACGCGATCCAGCGGAAGCTGCTCGCCACGGCGGCGACCGTCCGGCTCGTCGGACTCAACGGTGGAGCGATCCTCATTTCCGTCGGATCGGCCGTGGACGCCGGCACGGGCAGCCTGGTCCCCGCCGGCCTCGTCGCGGTCGGCACCGCGATCGGCGCCGCGTTGCTGCTCTTCGCCCTGGCTCTCCGGTGTGGTCCGGCCGGTGCGCGACGAGGCTATGTCGCCGCGTCAGCTCCCCGCGTCTGACGCAGCCAGACGACCAGCGCGACCACGAAGCGCAGGACGAGGCTCAATCCGTAGCTGGTGCACCACACGCAGACGGCCCGGATGACGGCGATCTGGACGTACAGGAAGTAGATCTCGAAGATCACGCCGCCCAGCGAGAGGCCGTAGTGAAGCAGGAGCAGGCCGCGGAAGTTCGTCTTCCACCAGGCCAGGGCGAGCGTCAGGAGGGTGAGCGAGAGCCCGACGCCGTAGACGGCGACGGGAACCCCCGCGATCCGGCTGTACTCGCTCTGGGCGACGGTCTCGCAGCCCCTGAGCGGTCCGCAGACCGGTACGCCGCCGCCGAGTTCGACCACGGCGAGATAGCCGGCGATCGCCAGCCCGATGAGGTCGAGGAGGGCAAGGATGAGGCCCGGGTGGATGCCCAGGATCGGGCGGACGGACTCGCGGCGCAACATGCTCAGGGCGTCGTCGAGGAAGCCGGCGACCCGCTCGCACCGGCCGCGACCGCGAGCTCCTGGATCCGGGCGATGAGCGAGGCCGCATCGGGCAGGCCCGGCACTGGGCCGCTGCCGTTCAGGATGACCGTGGGCGTCGCGTTGATCCCGACACCGAGCGCCTTCGACGTGTCGGCACGAACCGAGTTCCGAACGGCGTCGCCGGCCATGCACGTGTCCCAGGAGCCACGATCCACGCCGGCTCGATTCGCCACGGCTGCGAGGTAGGCAGCATCGTGATCGCCGCGGTTCTCGCCACCTTGATTCCAGAACACGAGATCATGGAACTGCCAGTAGCGGTTCTGTGCCGCTGCACAGCGCGCGCCGGTCGCGAGCTCGACGGATTCGTCGGGGCTCCCCGTGCCGAGGATGGCGATGTCGTGCGACTCGATCCGGAGGACGCCGGCGTCGAT
>SCTE01000478.1 GCA_004298915.1 Chloroflexota bacterium
GACCCGATCCTCATCGCCCAGCGGCACGTGGCCGACAGCCTGGCCGCGCTCCCGGTCCTGCGTAATGGCCCGACCGACGGGCTGATCGACATCGGCTCAGGTGCCGGATTCCCGGGGCTGCCGATCGCCGCGGTCATGCCCTGGCCGGTCACCGTCGTCGACTCGGTCGGCAAGAAGGCGGCATTTCTTCGGGCCGCCGCCGATGCAATGGGCCTCGGTGACCGTGTCGACGTTCGCAACGCGCGTGCAGAAACGCTCGAGCGCGCCAGCGCCGACATCGTGACGGCACGCGCCGTCGGCTCGCTGGCCGACCTCATCGAAGTCGGGCTGCCCCTCCTGCGGCCGGGCGGACGGCTGGTCGCCTGGAAGCGTGGGGACATCCGAGAGGAGATCGCGGCAGCCGGGCGAGCCGCGCGAGCGCTCGGCGGGTCGGTACCCCGATGGCAGCCGCACCCGGAGGGCGTGACCCGGGCGGCCGATCTCGCGGGGCACGGGGTCGTGGTCGTCACGAGGGTCGGCAATCCTCCGGCCGGCTACCCGCGCGATCCCGCCACGCGGAAGCGAAGGCCCTGGTGAGGAACGGCCCTGCTACGCTGGCGGACCATGCGATTCGCGGTCTTTTCGGATATCCACGCGAACCTGTCGGCCCTCGACGCAGCCCTCGACGCGGTCGGTCCCGTCGACGGCCTGTGGCATCTCGGCGATGTCGTCGGCTACGGACCCGAACCGGATGAGGTCGTCGCGCGGCTCGTGGAGCGCGGTGCCATCGGCGTCCAGGGAAACCATGACGCGGCCGCCCTCGGCGGCCCCGAGATCGACTGGTTCAACCCCGATGCGCGGCGAGCCATGGAATGGACGCGGGCGACGATCTCGACCACGACCCGGGAGTGGCTGGCGTCCCTGCCACGAACGATGACCATCGGATCGTGCTTCCTGGTCCATGGCAGTCCCCGGGATCCGACCTGGGAGTACGTCACCTCGCTGCCGGTCGCGCGGGCCAATTTCGCCGTCCTGGGCGAGCGAATCGGGCTCCATGGACATACCCACCTGCCGCTGGCCTGGATCGAGGAGGACGGGGCCATCGAGGTCGTCAGCCCGGGTCATGGATCCGTCCTCGAGCTCCGGGGCCGCCGCGTCCTCGCGAACCCCGGCAGCATTGGCCAGCCGCGCGACGGCGATACGCGGGCCTCGTTCATGGTCGTCGATACCGAAGCTGACACCATTTCGTGGCATCGGACGGGCTATCCCATTACGGACGTGCAGGGCCGGATGCGGGCCGCCGGACTTCCGACGAACCTCGTCGCTCGCCTGAGCCACGGCCAGTGAGTCACGGCCCTCGATGATCGGCGGGCAGCAACCCCTCCGGGGTCGAAAGCTGGGCGACCGGCGGATCCGTGTCGAGCGACCGCACGCGGCCTATTTCCGGTGGAGCGGCAAGGGCGTCATGACGGCGAAGGCGGCCGCGAGCACGCCGACGACGGGCATGGGCCGGGCGATGGCCACGGTCCGGCGGGTGCTCCTGGGACGGCCCCTGGCGTCCGAGGAGGAGCTGGGCGAGCGGCTCTCGAAGAAGAAGGCTCTCGCGATCTTCAGCTCGGATGCCATTTCGTCGTCGGCCTACGCGACCGAGGAGATCCTGCGGGTCCTGATCCTCGGCGGAGCCGCCGCGCTCGCGCTCGGCCTCGAGGTGTCGATCGCCATCGCCGTCCTCCTCGTCGCGGTCGCGATCAGCTACCGGCAGGTCTGCATCGCCTACCCGACGGGCGGCGGCTCGTACTCGGTATCCAAGCGGAACTTCGGGCGGAACGCCTCGCTGATCGCCGCCTCGGCCCTGCTCATCGACTACGTCATGACCGTCGCCGTCTCGACGACATCGGCGGTCGAACAGATCACCTCCGCGCTGCCGGAGCTGATCGACGAACGCGTGGCCATCGGCGTCATTGCCATTGCCCTCATCACGATCGGCAACCTGCGCGGCCTTCGCGAGGCCGGCAACATCTTCGCCATCCCGACCTACCTGTTCGTCGGATCGGCCCTGCTCATGATCGGGATCGGGGTCTTCCGGATCGTGATCGGCGGTGAGCGCGCCGAGTTCAACACCGCGATTGCCGAACAGGCCGGACAGATTCCGGAGCAGGTCGGCATCCTCCTGCTCCTGCGTGCGTTTGCCGCCGGCGCCGTTGCCCTGACGGGCACGGAGGCGATTGCCACCGGGGTGCCGGCATTCCAGCCGCCCGAGGCGAGGAACGCCGCCACGACGCTCGGGGCGATGGCCATCCTCCTGGGCATCCTGTTCATCGGGATCACGTTCCTCGCGGTGAACTTCGGGATCACCCACCTCGACCTGCCCGAGAAGCAGACGGTCATCAGCCAGGTCGCTCGGCGTGTCTACGGCGACGGGTCGATCCCGTTCTACCTGTTCCAGGCCTTCACGGCGCTGCTCCTGTTCCTGGCGGCGAACACGAGCTTCAATGCGTTTCCCCGACTGCTGGCCATCCTGTCCACCGACTCGCACATGCCTCGCCAGTTCGGGCTTCGGGGCGATCGACTGGCCTACTCATACGGGATCATCGCCCTCGGCGTCGTGGCCTCGAGCCTGATCGTCGTTTTCAACGGCGAGACGCACCTCCTGATCCCGCTCTATGCGGTTGGCGTGTTCATCGACTTCACGATCAGCCAGGCCGGGATGATCCGGCACTGGCTTCGGGAGCGGCCCGACGGCTGGCAGCGACGTCTCGCGATCAACGCGTTCGGCTGCGTGCTCACCGGGATCGTGGCCGTGGTCGTCGCGGCGGCCAAGGCCCCGGCTTCCATGATCGTCCTGTTCCTCATCCCCTGCCTCGTGTTCATCATGCTGTCGATTCGACGCCAGTACGAGGGCCAGGCGGAGGAGCTCCACGTCCGCGAGGACACGATCTTCGCGCGGCCGCATCGCGAGCAGCGCGCGGTCGTACCGGTGAACGGCATCAACCGTGCCGTGGTTCAGGCCGTGACCTTCGCCCGGACGATCGCGACCGACGTCCGCGCGGTCTATGTCACGGTCGATACCGAGGAGGCCGCGGCGATGCTCCGTCGCTGGGAGCGGCAGCTCCCGGGCGTCCCGCTGGTCATCGTCGAATCTCCGTTCCGCGCGATCGTCGAGCCGTTCGTGGCCTACCTCGATGTCCTGGACGAGTCGTGGCCGCCGGATCGCGAAGCGCCCGTCACGATCGTCGTCCTTCCCGAGTACGTGGCCAAGCACTGGTGGGACCGGCTGCTGTATAACCAGACCGCAAATCGACTCAAGGCGGCCATCGTTGGCCGCGAACACACCGTCATCGCCGATGTCCCGTATCGCCGCGATCACTGATCGCGCCCTCGAGGATCGGCGCGAGCAAGCTGGGAGCAGGATGATCGGAGGCCAGCGGCCGCGACGCGGTCGCAAGCTCGCGGACCGGCGTGTCCGGGTCGAGCGCCCGCACTCCCCCTACTTCCGCTACACGGGCCCCGGACAGCTCGTTGCGAAGGCGGCCGCCAGCGGCGCCACGACCCCCGGCGGGCGGTTCTTCGCGCGTATCCGGAACACCCTGTTCGGGCGCCCACTGGCACTCGAGGAGGAGGTCGGCGAGCGCCTGCCCAAGAAGCAGGCCCTGGCCATCTTCAGCTCGGACGCCATCTCGTCATCGGCCTACGCCACCGAGGAGATCCTGCGGGTCCTTGTGCTCGCGGGGTCGGGCGCGGTCCTCGTGTCGATCCCGATCGCGATCGGGATCAGCGTCCTCCTGGCGGTGGTGGCGGTGTCGTATCAGCAGGTCTGCCGGGCCTACCCGAACGGGGGCGGCGCCTACGCGGTGGCCAAGGAGAACATCGGCGTCGTTGCCTCGCTCGTTGCCGCGGCCGCCCTCCTGATCGACTACGTCATGACCGTGGCGGTGTCGACCGCGTCGGCGATCGCCCAGACCTATTCGGTCTTCCCGGACCTGTACGGGATCCGGATCGAGATCGCCGTCCTGGCGATCGCCCTGATCACGATCGCCAACCTTCGTGGCCTGCGTGAGTCGGGCAACATCTTCGCGGTTCCGACCTACCTGTTCCTGGGCCTCGCCCTCCTGATGGTCGGCATGGGCGTCCTCCGCGTCATCGGCGGCACGGCCGTCGACGTCGTCCAGCACGATGCGGTCGAGTTCGGGACCCACGACATCGGCCTGTTCCTCCTGCTCAAGGCATTCGCCTCCGGCTCGGTGGCCCTGACCGGCACCGAGGCCATCGCCAATGGCGTGCCGGCGTTCAAGCCACCCGAATCGAGGAATGCCTCGACGACGCTGATCGTCATGGCGGTTCTCCTCGGGATCCTCTTCCTCGGGATGACCGTCGTCGCCGATGCCTTCGGGATCCTGCCGACCGAGGAGGGCGGGCAGACCGTGGTCGCGCTCGTGGCCACCGTCGTGTTCGGTGCCAATTCCCCGCTGTTCTATTCCTTCCAGGGAGCGACTGCCCTGATCCTGTTCCTCGCCGCAAACACGAGCTTCAACGCGTTCCCGCGACTGGCGGCCCTGCTGGCCGAGGACGGCTACATGCCGCGCCAGTTCAGCTTCCGGGGCGACCGGCTCGCCTTCTCGTGGGGCATCGTGCTGCTCGCCGCGATCGCGGCACTCCTGCTGGCCCTCTTCGGGGGCAACACGCACGCCCTCATTCCGCTCTACTCCGTCGGCGTCTTCGTCTGCTTCACGCTGTCCCAGGCCGGCATGGTTCGCCACTGGTTCAGCGAACGATCGGGTGGCTGGGTTTGGCGAGCGTCGATCAACGCGGTTGGTGGCGTCCTGACCTTCGTGGTCCTGATCGTGGTCGCGAGCGTCAAGTTCCTCGATGGCGCGTGGCTGGTGGTCATCCTCATTCCGA
>SCTE01000479.1 GCA_004298915.1 Chloroflexota bacterium
CTACGAGAACAAGGTCAAGGCCAATCTCGAGCACCGGATCGAGTCGATGGGCATGGATGACCGGATCTTCCAGGTCCTCGTCCCGATGGAGGACGAGATCGAGATCCGCCAGGGCCAGCGGCATACGGTCCAGAAGAAGGTCTACCCAGGCTACGTCCTCGTCGAGATGATCCTCGACCCCGACAGCTGGTTCGTCGTTCGGAACACGCCGGGGGTCACGAGCTTCGTGGGAGGCTCGAACATTCCGGGCGTCCGGAGCGAGCCGATCCCGCTCGACGAGAACGAGGTCAAGCAGATCCTTCGGCACATGGGTGTCGAGACGCCCAAGTTCCGCGTCGCCTTCACCAAGGGCCAGAGTGTGCGCGTCACCGATGGACCGTTCTCCGAGTTCATCGGGACCGTCGACGAAGTCAATCCGGAACGAAACAAAGTCAAGGTCCTGGTCAGCATCTTCGGCCGTGAAACACCGGTCGAACTCGACTTCCTGCAAGTCGAGAAGCTCTAGGCAAGCAGAAGGGACCCGCCCACGTGGCCAAGAAGGTACGAATCGTCCTCACGCTCCAGCTCCCGGCCGGCAAGGCCACGCCTGCGCCGCCGGTCGGCACCGCGCTGGGACCGCATGGCATCAACATCGTCGAGTTCACCAAGAGCTACAACGAGAAGACGGCCGACAAGGCCGGCTCGATCATCCCGGCCCAGATCACCGTGTATGAGGATCGCTCGTTCACGTTCATCCTCAAGACCCCACCCGCCGCCGACCTTCTCCGGAAGGCCGCGGGCGTGGACAAGGGCGCCGTCACGACCAAGCGCGAGACGGTCGGCAAGGTCACTCGGGATCAGGTCCGGGAGATCGCGACCGTGAAGATGGCCGACCTGTCGGCCAACGATCTCGAGGCGGCCGCGCGGATGATCGAAGGCACCGCGCGCAGCATGGGCATCGAGGTCGTCGGCTGACCGCCGATCCAGCCACCCAGACCGGCTAGCCGGCGGCCACCCCACGACACGGGGGAGATCGGCAGCCCCGATCGCCAGAGGAGTATCGAGATCATGGCCCACGGCAAGAAGT
This sequence comes from Chloroflexota bacterium, assembly GCA_004298915.1. GTDB lineage: Bacteria > Chloroflexota > Limnocylindria > Limnocylindrales > CSP1-4 > UBA5189. Next base: position 1,067 of record SCTE01000479.1, read on the forward strand.
ACACGGAAGCGGCGAAGCTCGTCGATCGAGAGCGGATCTACGACCCGGTCGAGGCAGCCCAGCTCGTCAAGGACACCTCGACGGTCGCGTTCGACGCGTCGGTCGAGGTCCACCTCCGACTCGGGGTGGATCCGCGGCACGCCGACCAGATGGTCCGCGGCACGATCGTGCTTCCGCACGGCACCGGCAAGATCGTCCGGGTCGCCGTCTTCGCCCAGGCCGACAAGGCCCAGGAAGCCCTTCGGGCCGGCGCCGATGAAGTCGGATCCGAGGATCTCGTCAAGAAGATCGAGGCCGGCTGGCTCGAGTTCGACGTCGCCATCGCGACGCCGGACCTGATGGGCCAGGTTGGACGCCTCGGGAAGATCCTCGGGCGACGCGGCCTGATGCCGAACCCCAAGGCCGGCACGATCACGTTCGACGTCGATCGCGCCGTGCGCGAGGTCAAGGCCGGCCGGGTCGAGTTCAAGGTCGACAAGGCGGGCATCGTCCACGTCGCCGTGGGCAAGGTGAGCTTCGATGCCAACCAGCTCGTGGCCAACCTCGCGGCGCTCATGGACGCGATCAACCGGGCCAAGCCCGCGGGCGCCAAGGGGACCTACCTCAA
>SCTE01000480.1 GCA_004298915.1 Chloroflexota bacterium
GCGGGGCATCGTGGACCTCGGGCCCACCGCGCCGGTCGACGATGTCGCGCCACTCGACGAGCCGCTGGCCGAGGCCTTTCGTGCCGGGACGCTGACGCTCGGTTGGGACGGCGACCTCGAGCGGATCATCATCGAGGCCCGGGCGATCACGGACGAGGACGATGAGGACCTCGAGGACGATGACGACGAAGCGGCCGACGACGAGTCCGTGGCCGCCGCGATCGAGCAGCTGCTCGCCACCGATGACGTCAACGGCCCCGATGTGCTGCGCGTCCACCTGAGCGCCGTGCAGGCACGCTCGTTCGTCGAGCGCGCGCTCCGAGTGGTTCGTTCGGGCCGGCCGCCCTGCCCGCTGTGCGGCAACCCGCTCGACCCGCAGGGGCACATCTGCCCGCGCCGGAACGGCCAGTACGTCAACTGAGGCGCTGATCGCGGACGCCGCCACGATCCGGGGACTCCGGGAGGGAGATCTCGAGGTCCTCGGCAGGCTGCCCGGCTCGTCGAACCAGGCCCTCGTGGTCCTCGTCCATCATCCGGAGCTCGATGCGCCGTTCCACGCCGTCTACAAGGCCACGATGGCCGAACGGCCACTGTTCGACTTTCCGCCCGGGACGCTCGCCCACCGCGAGGTGGCCGCGTTCGTCGTCTCCGAAGCGCTCGGCTGGCGAATCGTGCCGCCCACGGTCCTGCGCGATGGACCGTTCGGCGAGGGCATGGTCCAGCAGTGGGTCCACGTGGACACGTCGGCCGATGTCGTCGGCATGATCGTCGGACCGACGGCCCCGGACGCGCGATTGCGGCGCATGGCGGTCTTCGATGCCATCGTCAACAACACCGATCGAAAGGGCGGGCATGTCCTTCCCGTTCCGGGCGGCCACGTGTTCGGGGTCGACCACGGCGTGACCTTCTCGACCGAGCCGAAGCTGCGGACGGTGCTCTGGGGCTGGGCCGGTGACGAGCTCGACGATGACCTCGTCGCGGGGATCGAGCGGGTCCGCGACGGGATCTCGGGCGAACTCGGTGATGCGCTGCGGTCCCTCCTGGCGCGTCCCGAGGTGACCGCGACACGGCGCCGCTGCGTGGCGCTCCTCAAGCGCGGGCGCTTCCCGGTCCCCGGCCGCAACTGGCCACCGGTCCCCTATCCCCTGTTCTGAGGACCGCGTCGGCGGCATCCGGATCGGGCACGATACGGCCGTGGAGAGCTCGTGAGTTCGGCCGATCACCTGCTGGCACTCGATGTCGGGACGCAGAGCGTCCGCGCCCTGCTGTTCGATCCGCGGGGCACGCTCGTGGCGATGGGCCGCGTGGCCGTCGAGCCGTACGTGTCGCCGCAACCGGGCTGGGCCGAGCAGGATCCGGACGTCTGGTGGAACGCGATCGGCGAGGCATGCCGCCTCCTCTGGGCCAACCCGGCGGCGCGCCCCGATGCCGTCGCGGGCGTCGCCCTCACGACCCAGCGCGTCACGATCGTGGTGGCCGACGAGGACGGCACGCCGCTTCGACCCGCCATCGTCTGGCTCGACCAGCGCCAGACCGATGACCTGGCACCGATCGGCGGGGCCTGGGGGCTGGCCTTCCGGGCGGCCCGCGTCGCCGATACGGTCGCCCGCTTCCAGGCCGACTGCGAGGCGAACTGGATTGAGCGCCACGAGCCGGCCGTATGGCGTCGAATCAAGCGCTATGGGGTGCTGTCCTCGTGGCTCACGGCGCGCATGGTGGGCCGCTGGGTCGACTCCTCGGCCGCCCAGGTCGGCTACCTGCCGTTCGACTTCAAGCGCTCGCGATGGGCCGCTCGCCTCGACTGGAAGTGGCAGGTCGCGCCGTTCGACCGATCGCGGCTCCCGGAGCTCGTGGACCCCACGGAACCGCTCGGCGAGCTGACCGCGGCCGCGGCAGGGCACCTCGGCGTCGCCGCCGGGATCCCGATGATCGCGTCCGCCGGCGACAAGCAGGCAGAGGCCCTCGGCGCGGGTGCCGTGACCCCGGACGTGGCAGCCCTGTCCTTCGGCACCACGGCCACGATCGGGACGACCCACCGGAAGTATCTCGAGGCGATCCCGTTGGTGCCTCCCTACCCTGCCGCCTTCCCGGGCGCGTGGTTGGTGGAGCTCCAGGTCCTGCGCGGCTTCTGGATGGTGGAATGGTTCAAGCGCGAGTTCGGGGCCGACGAGGTCGCCCGCGGGGCGGCGAGCGACATCCCTCCCGAGGCCCTCTTCGAGGAGCTGCTGGCGGCCTCACCACCCGGCTCGATGGGCCTCGTGCTCCAGCCGTACTGGATGCCCGGGGTTCGTTTCCCGGGACCCGAGGCCAAGGGCGCGATCGTGGGCTTCGGCGACGTCCACGGGCGGGCGCACGTGTATCGGGCCATCCTGGAAGGACTCGCCTATGGCCTGCGCGAAGGGGCCGAGCGAACCGTCCGGAAGAGCGGAATCGGGATCCGCGAACTTCGCGTGTCGGGAGGCGGCTCCCAGTCGCGGGCGGCCGTCCAGCTGTTCGCCGATGTCTTCGGCATCCCGGCGAGCCGCCCGCATACCCACGAGGCCGCGGGCCTCGGGGCCGCGATCGATGCCGCGGTGGGGGTCGGGATCCATCCCGACGCACTCGCCGCGGTGGCCGACATGGTCCGGATCGGCGACCGGTTCGAACCCGCCCGCGAGGCCAGCCGGATCTACGAGGACCTGTACCGCTCGGTCTACCTCGCGATGTACGACCGGCTCCGACCCCTTTACCAGGAGATCCGACGGATCACCGGCTATCCGAAGTGAGGATCGGGCGCTCGAAGACCAGGAGTCGCCATGAGCCGACGGGCGTGCTGCTCACCGGGACGAGGCCGGCCGCGCGCGCCAGGGCCCGGACCCGCTCATGCGGGTGCGCATGGATCCGAAGGTCGGACCGGGTCACCCATTCCCAGACGTTGATGGCACGGATCACGAGCCGGGCGACCCAGATGTCCGGCGGAATCGTGATGGCCAGGCGTCGCCGGGTCCGCTCCGCGGCTCGGCCGACGAGGGCATCGACATCCGGGTAGCAGCACACGACACGATCGAGCGCCACGAGGTCGGCCGGCTCGATGTCGGCGGCCAGGGCCACGAAGTCACCGTGTCGGAAGGTGACCCGGTCGGTCAGGCCCCGGGAGGCTGCTGCCTCCTGGGCCGCGGCCAGGTACCCGGACGACGCGTCGATGTCCGTGGCCGAGCTGGCGCCCCGCTCCAGGAGAAGGTGATGGACCGCGCCGACCCCGCCGCCGATGTCCAGGACCGTCAGGCCCGCGACGCTCGGACGCGACAGGGCATCGGCCAGGGCCTTCGAGGCTCGCCCCGGGCCGCGGCGGCGGTACAGGCGCAACTCGGACGCCGCGAAGTCCGCGTCGAAGGCCTCGTCATAACAGCAGGAACAGCCGGGCTGTGGCATCGCTAGAGGGTAATTCGGATCAGGGCGAGGGTGGAGGCCGATCGGCGCGCCATCGACCGGGCCATCGTTATACGAATGACCACCGGCCGGCAACGAGACCGAATGGCAGCGATGCGAGCGTTGACGTCACGAGCAGGGTGGGCATGGGACCCGCCACTCGAACGCGAAGGTGACGAACGTGCACGAACACCCGGTCGGTATCCGGCCGCTCGGCTGGCTCCCGGGCTTCCTGCTTGCCCTGCCACTCGCCATCGTCTGGGTCATCGGGGCCCTGATGGCGCCCCACGTCGACGGTCCAGCTGCCTAGGCGCGAACCTCCTGGCGCATGAACATGATGTAGGCGGCGGCAAAGCAGGCCGCCGTGAGCGCCACGAGCGACACGAGGTGCGGCCAGACGAGGAGAGCGCTCTGGTCGAACGACAGCAACTGGCCCTGTGCCTGCTGTTGCCATTGCTGCCACTGGCCGACGGTGGTCGGCGTGGACACCGTGGTGACCGACGGATTCAGGAGCACCGCGGATGCCTCCTGGTAGAGCGTCAGCGGGAGGAGTCGGGCGATCGTCGCGGACAGCGCTGACAGGGAGACGAACTCCTCGGCCGTTGCCGCGCTGGCCACCGGCGCCAGGACCCCCGCGATCAGGCTGATGATCAACTGGCCGAAGATCGCCACCAGCAGCCAGACGCCGAAGCCCACGAGGGCAGCCGTGGCCGCTCGCCGGATCACGACCGAGAGCAGCAGCCCGAAGGCCAGCCACAGGCTGACCCACAGGATCGTCAGCACGACCCAGGCAAGGAGCCGAACCACCTCGTCGGGGCTCGGAATGATCCCGAGCCGGACGATCCCGAAGCCCGAGATCACCCCGACCACCGCGAGCAGCACGACGGTGATCGCCGCGAGCCCTGCCGTGAACTTGCCGTTCACGACGTCGTCGCGATAGATCGGCTGGGACAGCAGGCGCGGCAGGGTGCCGTCGGTTCGTTCGCTGTTGATCGCATCGAAGGCAAACGCCACGCCGAGCAACGGGGCCACGATCCCGACGAAGTTGAAGACGTTGGGGATCGGCACGCTGCTCGGGCTGAACAGGAACAGGGCGAGGAACGCGTTTCGCGTGTCCGTTACCTGCGACGCCACGGAGCGGATCGCATCGGAGGCGAAGTAGAGCGGAACGATCGCGGCGGCCCCGAGCACCAGCAGCAGGACGATGAACCTGGCACTGGAGATGTGGTCGCTGAATTCCTTGCGCGCCACGATCCGCCAGCCTGCGGACCGACCCTCCAGGCCCGGCTCCAGGGCCCTCGTGTCCGTCGTCATTGCCCGACCTCCGTGGTGGTGCCGGCAACGGCCATCCCGGCAACGGCGGTGCGATAGATGTCGTCGAGCGATGCCTCGAGCACGCGCAGCGACGTGAGGCGAAGCCCGCGCTCGAGGACGGCCCGGAGCAACGCCTCGCGGACGCGGCCCGATGCATCAGCGGGCGACACGGCCACGTGCCAGGACGAGCTCGCCGCGTTCCAGTCCACCGCCGCGACGCCATCGAACGATGCCAGCAGGGCCCGCGTGGCCGGATCGTCGGCGACTTCGGCGTCCCCCGCGATCGCGACTTCGAGATGCGCGGCCGCGCCGCCGAACTGGGCTGCAAGCTCCGGGACCGTACCCAGACCGATGAGGCGTCCTGCCGCGAAGATCCCGACCCGGTCGCAGACCGACTGGACCTGGCCCAGGAGATGGCTCGACAGGAGGATCGTCATGCCCCGGTCCCGGACCAGCGAGCGGAGCAGATCGAGGATCTCGACGACGCCGATCGGATCGATCGAGGTCGTAGGCTCGTCGAGAATCAGGACATCGGGATCCTTCAGCAGCGCATCGGCGATCCCGAGACGCTGGAGCATGCCGCGCGAGTACGTATCCGTCGCCGTGTCCGCACGACCGGCGAGCCCGACCTGCTCCAGGACGTGGCCGATCCGCTCCTCGGTCTCGTCGGCCGCGAGGCCGTTCAGCTCGGCCGTGTAGCGCAGGTTCTCGCGGCCGGTGAGATTGCCGTAGAAGCCGACCGCGTCCGGCAGGTAGCCGACCCGGCGCTTGACCTCGAGCGGCCGGCGGGCCGGATCGAGGCCGACCACGCGAGCGGTGCCGCCCGATGGCTCGGTGAGGCCCAGGAGCATGAGGATCGTGGTCGTCTTGCCGGCGCCGTTCTGGCCCAGGAGGCCGAAGATCTCGCCGGTCCGCACCTCGAGGTCGAGGACATCCACGGCCACGAAGTCGCCGTAGCGCTTGGTGAGCGCGCGGGTCCGGATCGGCGAGGTCGAGGCAGGCGACGCGGCTGCGGGCGTCGACCGGCGCCGCCGCGACGGGCGGGCCGGGGCGATGTCAGTCACCCCGTTACCGCCGGCCGTAGCGCTGGAAGACCCACCAGACACCGGCCCCGACCGCGATGATCAGCGCGACGCCCACCACGCCCCAGATGATCGATGTCTCGACCGTGTACCGGATCTCGATCGAATCGTGGGCCGACGAATCGCCGCTCGCCGAGAGGGTCACGGTGTAGTCGCCGGCGATCGCATCGCCCGACGGCTTGATCTGGGCATTGACCGTGACCGACTGCCCGGCCGCGATCGAGGCGATCGTCGGCTGGTCGAAGGTGACGTCCCACTTGCCCGGGCCCGTTCCGGTCAGGGTCACGTTGGTGATGTCGGCGGTTCCCGTATTGGTGAGAACGATGGCGATGGGGCTCGTGCTGCCCGCGGGCCCGTGCCCGTTCAGGCGGCTGTCCGAGGTATCCATGGTCAGGGTGTAGGTCCCGGTGATCTCGACCTGCAGGTCGTTCACCAGGGTCTGTCCGCCAACGCTCGTGGCGACCTGCATCTTGTAGGTCCCGGCGGCGACGTCCGCGGGTGGCGTGACGGCCACGGTGATTCCGGCCGACGAGCCCGCCTTGACCGTGGCTGAAGCGGCCTGGCTCTGGCCGGTCAGCGTGGTGTTGACGGTCCAGCCCGTGGGTCCGGCGCCGGTCGCCGAGTACGTCTGGTCCTCGGTTGTGTCGTTCTGGAGGGTCAGGCTGAAGTTGAACGATTGCGTGCTCGGGCCACGAAGCGCCGGGATGTCGTTCTTGATCGTCAGGGCGCCGGTCGCGTTCGGGTCGACCCGGACCACCAGCCGAAGCTCGGCGGAGCCGTTTCCGGCCACGCCGGCCAGCGTCATCGTCGTCGTCCCGGTCGCGTCGGCCGGCACGGTCATGTCGACCCGGATGCTGGTCGCCTGGGGGTCGCCGGCTGCGTTCGCACCCTGCGTCTCGACCGCATCGATGACGAACCCGCCGCCGTGGATGGCGGCTTTCCAGCTCGCGGGAGCCCCGGTCAGGGTCAGCGCGACCCGGTCAGGCGTCGGGGTCGAGATGGAGACGTTGAAGCTGACCGTGGCGCCAGGTGCGACGACGATCGCGGGGTACGGCGTGGTGACCGTCAACCCGCCGGCCGCCAGCGCGGTCGGGGCCAGCGACGCGAACGCGAGGGCGCCCGCGGCCAGGGCCGTCATGGCCTGCCGAATACGTGGATGAACGCGCCGGCGCGCCGGCGTTGAAGCCTCGATCCGGCCGCCAGAACCTTGAAGGGTCGTCATGCTCGCCACGGTCTCCTCTTGCCTCGGTCATCCGAACATCGAACCATCCGCCAACGGGCGGGATCTGCCTGTTGCAGGCGGGCGCGTCGCCGGCCGCACTCGGGGCCCCTCGCGGGACGCGCGTTGCGGAATCTGACAAGAGTGTGGCAGAACTGCAATAGCAGGCCGGCTAAGGCTCGATTGCGAGACCGCAACATGGGGCCGCGGGTCGGCACTCGCCCCCGAAATCGTGCCGCCAGCGCCCCCGGTGGTGGCTCTTCGCGCCCGCCGGTGGTTGACAGGTCCGCCTCCTGGCCGCATGCTGGTTCGGACAACTGGATCCAATTGAACGGACGCAGGTAGAGCATCGATCGAGTTCCCGAGCGGAACAGGCGAACTCCCGCGAGACCGTTCGGACCCTCGAACCAGCACCGAATCGCCCATCACGCGATCCCGTGCACGCATCATGCCGTTGCCTCGAGCCCATCACGCTCGTCAGGCCGGCCAAAGGAACATCAGCAACCATGCTTTCGCGATCACTGCACACCTCGACCATCGGTCGGGCTGCCTCCATGCGACGCCTTCGGCGGCGTCCAAGCCACTCCAACCGCCTCTTCTGCAGCACCAACGGCTGCGCCAGCTTCCTCGAGATCGATCTCGATGGACAGGCCGCCGTCTGCCCGGTCTGCGGGTTCCGCCGCCCGATCCACTGATCCGCGAGACCCAAGATCGGCAGCAGGCCGATCTGGTCTGCGAGTACCTAGAACCGGGATCCTGACCATCGCCTGACGGAACGCGACGCCGCGTCGACGCCCGATGGTCGATCATCAGCGGGCCAACAGCCGCAGCGGTGACCCCTCGTGCAGACCCTCGATCGAACGCGTCTCGCCCAGTTGATGGAGCGGGAACAGGCCACCTTCGTCGAGCGCCACCCACGGGCCGGGGCGCTCCACGCCCGTGCGCTCGCGTCGCTGGTCGACGGCGTCCCGATGAACTGGATGATCAAGTGGGCCGGTGCCTACCCCCTCTATGTCGATGTCGCGGCGGGTGCCCACTTCACCGATGTCGACGGGCACGACTACATCGACTTCTGCCTCGGCGATACCGGAGCGATGGCCGGCCATGGACCCGCGCCCACGATCGCGGCCGTCGAGCGCCAGATGCGCCGCGGGATCACCCACATGCTCCCGACGGAGGACGCCATCTGGGCCGGCGAGGAGCTGACACGGCGGTTCGGACTCCCCTACTGGCAGTTCACGCTGACCGCGACCGATGCGAATCGGTTCTCACTGCGCCTGGCGCGCCTGGTCACGGGTCGCCCGCTGGTCGCGGTCCACGATCGGAACTACCACGGGACGGTCGATGAGACGTTCGCCTCCCTCGAAGACGACGGGACCGTCATCCCGCGACGCGGCAGCATCGGACCGCAGGTCGACCCGGCACTGACGACCCGGGTGGTCCCGTTCAATGACCTCGAGGCGCTCGACCGGGTGCTCATGAACGGGAAGGTGGCGGCGTTCCTCATCGAACCGGCCCTGACCAACGTCGGGATCGTGCTGCCGGATCCCGGCTACCTCGACGGCGTCCGGGAGATCACCCGCCGCCACGGCACCATCCTGATCCACGACGAGACCCACACGATCTGCGCCGGACCCGGTGGCATGACCGCGCTCGGCGGTTTCGAGCCGGACATGCTGGTCATCGGGAAGACGATCGGCGGCGGCATTCCCGCCG
>SCTE01000481.1 GCA_004298915.1 Chloroflexota bacterium
CTCGCCGCCGGTCCGGATCACGAGGTCCGGGTCGGGCGTGCCGGCGGTATAGAGGGCCCCGGCGACGACGGCTTCATCGACATCGGTCGCGCTCACGCCCGACGCGACGATCCTCCGGATGGCGTCCACGAGCTCGGTCCGGCCCGCGTAGTTGAAGGCGATCGTCAGGAGCATCTCGGCACCATCCGACGTTGCCGCCAGCGCGTCCTCGATCGACAGCCGCGTCGCCTCGGGCAGCTCGTCCATGCGCCCGATCATCCGGACCCGAACGCCCTGGGCCCGGAGTTCGGCCGTCTCGTTCCGGATCGCCGCCTCGAGGAGGCCGAACAGGGCGATGACCTCGTCGTCGCTGCGGGCCCAGTTCTCGCGACTGAACGCGTACAGGGTCAGCGCCCGGATCCCTCGGCGACGGGCATGGCGCAGGACCGCCCGGATCGCCTCGACGCCGGCCGGGTGGCCTTCGAGCTCGTGCAGGCCGCGCTGCTTCGCCCAGCGCCGGTTGCCATCCATGATGATCGCCACGTGGTATGGCAGGTCAGGGTCGGCCGATCCGCGGCCACCGGCGGGCCGTTGGGCGTCGCCGAGGCCGTGCTCGGTGGTATGGGCGGACGGCGGCGCGTCGGTCGGTCGGACGAGCGGTGCCCGAGCCACTAGACCTCCAGGACTTCCTGTTCCTTTGCCGCGCCGAGGCGATCGACCTCGGCGATGTGGCTGTCGGTCGTTCTCTGGATCGCGTCGAGGACCCGGTGGGCATCGTCCGATCCGATCTCGCCGTCGCGCTCCAGCTTCTTCAGGTGGTCGGCGGCATCCCGGCGGAGGTTGCGAATCTCGACCTTGGCCTCCTCCATGCGCCGATGCACGACCTTGACGATGTCTCGTCGCCGCTCCTCGGTCAGGACCGGGATGTTGAGCCGGACCACGGTCCCATCGACGTTCGGCATCAACCCGATGTCGCTCTTGAGGATCGCCTTCTCGATCGCCCCGAGCACGCTTCGGTCCCACGGCTGGATGACGATCTGGTGCGCCTCGGGGACGCTGATCCCGGCGAGCTGGTTGAGCGGCGTCTCGGTCCCGTAATAGTCGACGTGGATCCGCTCGACGAGGCTTGTCGAGGCGCGGCCCGTGCGCAGCCCGGTGAAGTCGCGCTCCATCGCCTCGATGGCACGTCCCATGCGTTGATCGGCTGACGCGACGATGTCTGTGCTCATGAGCGGCTGCCTCCGGAGGCTCCGACGGCGATGCGGGTGCCGACGGGCTCCCCCATCGCCACCCGGGCGATGTTATCCGGCTTGTTCAGGTCGAAGACGACGATCGGAAGGTCATTCTCCATGCACAGGGCAACGGCCGCGGCATCCATGACCTTGAGCTGGTCTCGCAGGAGGTCCGTGTACGCGAGCGACTCGTACCGCCTGGCGTCAGGATGCGTCATCGGGTCCGCTTCGTACACGCCGTCCACCTTGGTCGCCTTCATCAGGATCTCCGCACCGATCTCGACCGCGCGCAAGGCGGCCGCCGTATCGGTCGTGAAGTAGGGATTGCCGGTTCCGGCCACGAAGATCGCGACGCGACCCTTCTCGAGGTGCCGGACGGCGCGGCGGCGGATGTACGGCTCGGCGATCTCGTTCATCGCGATGGCGCTCATCACACGGGTCGGGATCCCGGCGCGCTCGAGCGCATCCTGGAGCGCGAGGCCGTTCATGACCGTCGCCAGCATCCCGATGTAGTCGCCCGTGGCGCGATCCATGCCGCTGGCGGACGCCGCCATGCCGCGGAAGATGTTGCCGCCACCGACGACGATCCCGACCTGCACGCCCGTCGCGTGGACGCGCGCGACCTGGCCGGCGATGAAGGCGCAGATCGCCGGGTCCACCCCGTAGCTGCGGGCGCCAAGGAGCGCCTCGCCGGACAGCTTCAGCAGGATCCGGCGGTAGCGGGCGGGTACCTGGTCAGGCGCTTCGGTCACAGTTCCTCCCCGAGCGCGTATCGGACGAACCGACGCACCCGGATGTTCTCCCCGATGGTCGCGATCTGCTCGCTGACGAGATCACGGACCGCGCGGTCCTCGTCACGGAAGGGCTGATCGAGGAGTGCCACCTCGCGAAGCCACTTCTTGACCTGGCCGTCGACGATCTTCTCGCGGATCTCGGCCGGCTTGGCCGCGGCGGACGGGTCCGACGCGAACTGGGCCTTCTTGGCGGCAAGGACGTCGGCCGGGATGTCGTCGATGTCGACGTACGTCGGCGCCATGCCCGCGACCTGGACCGCGAGGTCGCGGACCAGCTTCTGGAACCGGTCGGTCCGGGCGACGAAGTCCGTCTCGCAGTTGACCTCGATGAGCACGCCGACCCGGCCGCCGGTGTGGATGTAGCTGGAGACGAGACCTTCACGGGCATCCCGTCCGGCCTTCTTGGCGGCTGCAGCAAGGCCGCGCTCGCGGAGCAGGACGATCGCCCGTTCGACGTCACCGTCCGTCTCCTCGAGGACGCGCTTGCAGTCCATGAATCCGGCGCCGGTCCGTTCGCGAAGGACCTTTACCGCCTCGGCACTGATCGTGGCCATGTTCGTTCGATGCTCCTGTTGCGGTCGGTGCGTGGCACGCACCGCGATTGGTTCGGGATGGAGGCTCGGTCAGCGAACCGTTTCGGCAGCCTCGCGCTCCGCGGCTTCGCGGGCGAGCTCGGCCGCGATCTCCTCGGGCGTGGCGGTGGCCTCCTCGACGGCCGGCAGGGCCGGTGCTCCGGGCAGCAGGTCGTCGTCATCGTCGGGCGCGAAGCTGAGGGCGGCGCCACCCGCCAGGGCGGCGACGAGCGCATCGCTCGCCCCGACGTCGTCGTACTCGGGCTCGACGGCCATCGGCTCCGGCTCGGGCTCCGTCGTCGCGCGGGCGGCCCGCTCGCGGGCACCCTCGATCGCGGCGTCGGCGACGAGCGAGCAGAGCAGGCGAATCGCCCGGATCGCGTCATCGTTGGCCGGGATGATGTAGTCGATCTCGTCCGGATCCACGTTCGTGTCGCCGGTCCCGACGACCGGGAGCTCGAGCTTGTTCGCCTCGGTCACCGCGATCCGCTCGCGATGGGGATCGACGATGAAGACCGCGCCCGGCAGTCGCTTCATCTTGCGGATGCCACCGAGCGTCGCGGTGAGCTTCGCGAGCTCCTCGGTCAGCTTGGCGGCCTCCTTCTTCGGCAGGCGCTCGAACTCGCCGGATTGCTGGCGCGCCTCGAGCTGCTCCATGAGCCCGATCCGCTTCTTGATGGTCACGAAGTTCGTGAGCATCCCGCCGAGCCAGCGCTTGTTGATGTAGGGCATGCCGGCCCGGGTCGCCTCCTCGGCGATCGGCTCCTGCGCCTGCTTCTTCGTGCCGATGAACAGCACGGGCTCGCCTCGAGCCACCGTTTCCCGAACGAAGTCGAGGGCGACCTCGAGCCGCTGGGCCGTCTGGGCCAGGTCGATGATGTGGATCCCGTTGCGCTCCGCGAAGATGAACGGACGCATCTTGGGGTTCCAGCGGCGGGTCTGATGCCCGAAGTGGATACCAGCTTCGAGCAGCTGCCGCATTGAGACGGACGGCACGGTTCGTGACCTCCTGATCCGGTTGTTTCCTCCGCGGACCCCGTCGCCGGGGGCCGCTCAGGCTCGAATCAACGAGGCTGCTCGGCACCGTCCCGGTCGGAACGATCCGCGTGTGAGCTCCAGCGCCAGGCGGCGATGGGCATGAACGCCACGGACCCTCCGCGGCGGGCCGGAGTGTAGCACAGGGTCAGCC
>SCTE01000052.1 GCA_004298915.1 Chloroflexota bacterium
GCGCATCGCGCGGATCGCGTAGTGGAGGCGAGACGTGATGGTTCCCTCGGGCACGCCCAGGAGGTCGGCGATCTCGCGCGCCGTCAGGCCGTGGTAGTGGTGCAGGACGAGCGCCGCGCGATGCTCGACCGACAGGCGGGCGAACCCGCGGCTCAACTGGTCCTGGATCTCCACGCCATCGATGTCCCTCCGGCGATCGGTGGCGTCGATCGTGGCTCCGACGACCTCGACCTTGCGCCGCCTCGATGCGCGACCGGCGTCCCGACACGCATTCACGAGCAGGCGATACAGCCACGCTTCGAAGCGGTCGGGGTCCCTGAGCGCACGAAGGTCGCGCCAGGCGTGGAGCAGGCACTCCTGGACCGCGTCCTCGGCCGTGTGGTGGTCCCCGGCGACTCGCCTCGCCACCGACCACAGCTTCGGGAAGGCGGCGGTCACGAGCCGATCGAAGGCCTCGTGGTCTCCGTGTTGCGCCCGCTGGACCATGACCCGATCCATTGCACCTCTAGCCGCGCTGCGTGCATCTGTCATGGTGTCTGGCGATCCAGGGCGGATCAACCTTCAATCTTTGTCGATCGGCCGCGTCAGCCCTCGGTGGCGGCGCGGAGGGCCTCTTCGAAGGCGGGTCCCGACGCGTTCTCCAGGAGCCGCGCGAAGTGCTCCGCGGCGTAGGCCTCGAAGTCCACGTCGAGGGTACTGATCCCCTGCTGGAGCACGCCCCACATCGCCTCCCGGAAGTCGGACATGATCCGCATCAGGTAGATCCGCGCCAGGCGCGCCGGCCGGGCCGAGCCCTCGTAGGCCTCGAGGAGGATGGCGTCCTCGGACGGCGTGAGCCCGTGGTTGACCGAGAAGTTGCCCAGATCGAAGAACGGGTCCCCGAGACCGGCGTACTCCCAGTCGAGGATCCGGATCCGATCTCCGTCGTCGATGAAGTTGGCGTTCAACAGGTCGTTGTGACAGGGCCGGATCTCGACCGGCGAGGCGAGGAACCCGCCCTCGATCCGCCGCGCAACGGCGCTCGCGGGCCGGTACGCCTCGGGGATGGCCACGCCGCGGGCCATCGCCAGCGCCCGGTACGCCTCGACGATCCGGAACGGGACGAACAGGCCCGGGATCGCCGGGCCGTCGTGGACCCGCCGGACCGAATCGGCGACGCGCCGGATCGTCTCCGGCTTGTGGACGGCCTCGTCGGTGACCGGTCCGCCGACGATGAACTTCGTGACGAGATAGCCCTCGGGACGCACGAACGCCACGACCTCGGGCCCGACGCCCACGCCCGCGGCCGCGACGGTTGCCGCGTGCTCGACCTCGCGGCTGATGCCGAGCAGGTGCGTGTCGTTGCCGGCGAGGCGGACGACGAACCGGTCGCGGAGGCCGGCCGCCGTGATCAGGAAGTTGCGATTCGTGATGCCGCCGGACAGGGCGCGGAACGCGAGATCCCGCCCGGCGAGGTCGGGGACGCGCTGCATGGCCCGGGTGAGCTCGTCCTTGAGCTCGCCACGGGGCTCACCATCGACGTCGGCGCGGAGATCGCCCTCGGCGTCGGCTGCCATCGTCGAGGGGTCGGTCAGGCGCGCGCTGAGGCGAGGGCGTCCGTGATGGACGCCGGTGGCTCCCGGTGGAGCTCGACAGGCTGGACGTAGCGATCGACCATGTCGCGAGACCCGACGACGCCGAGCTCGCGGTACAGGAACTCGAACTTGGCGGCCTGGGCGGCGAGGATCTCGTCCTTCGTGGCGAGGTCCCAGAGCTGCCGCTTGAACGGGCCGATCGCCTTCTTGCGGGTCGTGTACACGAACTGCTGGTCCGTCTGGTCCGGCTTGCGCTCATCGAGCGCGTTCGCGAAACACCACGCCTCGATCTCGCGATGCAGCTCGGCCGGGAACGCCGGATGTTCGTAGAGCGCGTTCTGGAACCCGGTCGCGAGGTGGATCTCCGCGGTCTCGATGTCCCGGAACGTGTGGAACATGTCCTCGGGCAGGGTCGACGCCCCGTGCTGCACGGTGCCGGCGAGGTGGTACTCGGTCCGGGCGATCGCGCCGAGCCGCAGGTGGACATCGAAGTCCACGGCCACGCGGGCGATCGAACCGTCCGGCAGGACCGCGCCGCCGTGGGAGGTGCCCGTCTGGACGCTCACCTTGCTGATCCCGGCGACGCCAGGGGCAAGGCGCTCCAGTTCTCGGCGCAGGCCGTCGAGGTAGGCCTGCAGCTCGCCCTCGGTCGAGTTGGTCTTGCCGACCTCGCCGATCTCGCCGCCGATGCTGACCGTGACGCCGTCGGCCTCGAGGGACCGGATGAGCGCCACGAGCTCGGCAGTCCGCTCGAAGTTGGCGCGCTGCTGCTCCTCGACCGTGTCCAACGCGAGGTCGACGAGCGTCGAGGCATCGATGTCGATGTTGCGATAGCCCGCGTCGATCGCGAGCCGGCACGCCCTGCGGATCTCCTCGGTCATCGCCTCGGGGTCGGCAGCGTACTTCTTGGCGTTGAACTGGTAGTGGTCGCCCTGCAGGAAGACCGGGCCCTGCCAGCCCGCGGCGACGGCGCCTGCGAGACACGCGGTCGCGTAGTCGATCGGGCGCTGGAACGTGTAGGTCTGCTCGCTCCGGGCGAGCTCCAGGATGACGGCGCCGACGTCGTGCGCGGCAGCGGTTTCGTAGATGACCCGTGCCATGTCGAACGTCTGGGCCCGGATGTTGATCGCCGGGACCGTGAACCCGGCAACCTCGCCGCGGGCGCGGGCCATGTACAGGTCCTGGATGCTGGCGGACCGGGCGCCGGTCGCCTGCGCGGCCTCCCAGGCCAGCCACTGGGCCGCGGTCGCGGCGCCCTCATCCGAGGTGAACGCGGCCGTCCAGGCGACATCGCGGATGGCCTCGGCGCGGAGCCGATCGAGGTCATCGATGACCAGACGGCCGGCATCGATGTGCACGGCCGACCGGATGCGGGCAAGCAGGTCCGCGGCTGAACTGGCGACGTACGGCATCAGGCGAGTCTCCTTCGGTCGGTGGCGACCGTTCGTTGGATCTCGCCCATTATCGCCCGGGTCTGGGAACCTCGTTCCGGACCTTGTGCTCGTCAGCTGCCGGGCTTGATGACCATCAGGAAGATGATGATCACGATCAGGACCGTCAGCAGCTGACCGCCCTGCTGGACGGCCTTGACCGCGGCCAGCAGCGCCGGCGGCGGTCCGGCCGGCGCCTCGCCCGGAGCCGGGGGCGGCGGGGGCGACGAGGTCATGTGGACGACGGTCTCGACCCGCTTGAGCTGGACGAAGATCGAGAAGGACAGCGCGATCGTGTACAGGACGATGGCCACGTCGAGCCAGTAGTTCGCGGAACTGGTCAGGTCCCGACCGGAGGTGAGGATCAGGCCCACGCCGGTGATCGCCTGCACGACCGCCAGCGGGAGCACGATCCCGCGCTCGATCTTCTCGCTGATCCTGATCGCGAAGTTGGCATGCATCGGCTCCTTGCCGCCCATCCCACCGATCAGCGGAAAGGCGAACGTCGGGCCGAAGGCGACGATCGCGCCGAAGATGTGGAGCCACAGGAGCCAGGGAAACAGGTTCACGAAGACCTCCACGACGATGCGGCCGGAACGGGCCGGCCTCCCTGTGGGCGTCCAGCCACGAGCGATGACACGGCGGGACGCATGCTTCGCTCGATCCTAGCGCGTGCGGTGACCGGAGATTTGCCGAATTTCGCGCGATGGGCGTGCCAGGCCTCCCCGGTCGGCCGGGGCTGGGCGGGCCCGGGCCGTCAGTGGCCCTTCGTGTCGTGGGCGTGCCCGTACCCGACGCGATACCCGGCAATGAGCCGGCCAACCTCGGCCAGCGAGGTCACGCCGGCCGTCGCCAGCCCGCCGATGTCGTCGCGTCGATGATGGAGATCGGCCTCGAGATCGCCGGCCCTGCGGGCCAGCCGGGCGGCGATTTCCGGCAGGACGCCCCACGCGAAGTGCTCGAAGGCGCCGCGCGCCGGATCCCAGGTCGCGAGGACTGCGGGGCCGAGCTGCTGCGGGTGGCCATGCTCGTCCCGATGGAGCGGCCGGACATAGTGGGCGGCGGCGACGCGGATGGGCCGATGGGCCGCCATGGACGGATCGGCCGCGTCCACCGGCGGCGCGGCATCTTCGGCCAGGACGAGGACGCAGCCGAGGAACGAGAGCTCATCATCGGTCAGGCCGAGCGGTGGATCCGAACCGAGGTTGTCTCGGACTGCCTGCAGCGAGTCCGCTCGGACGAAACCGCCGGGACGCTCGCCGTGAACGATCGCGCGAGCCGTCCGTGATGTCAGTGGCTCGCCCATCCGGAGCTCGTCCAGGCCGACGAGACCGAGGTCCGGGCGCAGGGAGGCAAGGATCCCGCGGAGGATGTCCGTCGCCGCGCCGGTTGCTCGCAGGTGCTCTGGCGCCGCAACGATCAACGGAATGCGGCCCTCGACCAGGGCCCAGACGAGCCCGGCGAGGTCGGCGTCCATCACCCCGCGACGGACGAGCTCGACGATCGACGGCGGCTCGCCGGGCACCGCGGCTTCCGGCATCGGTCGACCAAGATCGGGCAGTTCCATGGCGCGAGCGTAGCGGAGAACGGCCTCGGGCCTCGGGGCGGCTCGACCCTGCCCGTTGACGAGGCGCGCACTATATAACGCGATCTGATATATCAGCAATGGAGGCAACAAAGATGCGTGCGGTCCACGGATTCTGTCTCACCAAAGGGCCACGGCGCGCCTACCTCACGATCGTGCTCGTCCTGGCGGCCGCGGGCTGCGCCTCGAGCACGCCTCCGGCGGTCGTCATGGAGAGCATCCACGCCACCGCCGAGTTCCGCGTGCCCGATCGTCCGGGCGAATTCGCGCTGTTCGTGGAGACTGGATCCACGAGCCAGCATTGCCTCGCGACGCTCCAGGAGAGTCAGCTTCAAGCGCCCGTGCAGGAGTTGTATTGCGCGCACCGGACGGCGACGTTCGATGGCGGGTCCACGCACGTCGAGGGGATCTGGATCCACCTGTTCTTCTCCGCCGATCCCGGCGACGCGATGGACCTGTGGGTCACCGCGTACCAGGAGGGGGCCAAGTCCTACGGCACGCCGACCTACTGCTTCACGAGCGAGGGTTGCTAGCGGAGCGCTCAAGGCGGCGGCCTTCGCTTGCCGGCCCGCCGGCCGCGGGGACCCGGGCTTGTCCGTGGCCTCTACGCTCTGGGTGACATGCCCGTCGAAATCGTGCCGCTGACGTCCGAAGGATTCCCGGACCTCGCCGCGCTCTTCAAGGAGGCAGGAGATCCTCGCTGGTGCTGGGGCGACTAAGGACTCATGCTCGCGCAGGCATCGGTCGGTGCCGGACCGTACGACATCGGCCATGATCCGATGAGCACTTCCCGCCCTCGGACGAGCACCCCCTGCGGAGCCGGACCCGAAATGTCGAACGCCCGAAGGACCTGGCCATCGTCGGCTCTGACCTCCACCGCCCAGGGAAGCTCCGGAATGCTGCCGTCAGGCGCAAGGGTTGCGGATCCACCGCATGGGACCGTCGCTTCGACCTCGCCAGCGACGAGCACGATGACGCCAGGGCCGTCGACATTGACGACGTGCAGTCCGAACGACTCCGCGCTCGGGCTCGGGCTCGGCGATTGGCTGGTCGGCCCACAAGCAGCCAGGGCAAGGGCCATGGACAACGCAATTGCGTGGCGGGACATCGGCAGCCGTTGCATCGATCGATCCCTCAAAGTCGGACGCGATGCGCGCATCATGTCTGACGTCCGCCTCGGGTGCCTAGTACCGAAGGACGGAGTTGCGAACCGATGACTCGAATCGAACCCCTGACAGCGGAAACCTGGGAAACCTTCCGGGCCGGCTTCTCACGGGTCCCAACCTTCAACTGGTGCTGGTGCCAATACTGGCGTCTCCGGTCGAAGGACTTTGCCGCCGAGAGGGTCCCGGAGCTGCGCGCCCGACTCCAGACCCTGGCTGACCAGGATCCTGCGCCCGGGCTCGTGGCACTCGATGGCGACGGACCCGGCGCCCAGGCGGTCGGCTGGGTGAGCCTCGGGCCGAGGACCGACTTCGAGCGGATCGTTCGATCTCGCGTCATCCCGACGATCGACGATCGGCCGGTCTGGTCGATCGTCTGTTTCGCGGTCACGCGTTCCGCGCGTGGGACGGGGATCGGCTCGGCGCTCCTGTCGGCCGCGATCGACTACGCCGCCGCGCACGGCGCCACGACCCTCGAGGCGTATCCGGTGCTGCCGGTCGATGGCACGTTCAATCCCGATGCTGCCTTCACCGGCACGCTCCCGATGTTTGAGCGGGCCGGCTTCGTCGTCGTCGCGGATCGGGCGTCCGATCCTTCGGCGACGTTCCAGCGCGTCGTCGTCCGTCGAGATCTGTAGCAGGGCGCGCGCGGCGACACCGCGATGACCGGGAGCGAAGCGGCTGCTGGCAAGGTTGGTCGATGCCGGCACAGGAACGACCCAGCGATCGCGGCGCACGGATAGGCCGCACGGCCCTTGCCCGGATCGGACAAGAGTTGCGCGAAGCACGGCTCGAC
>SCTE01000053.1 GCA_004298915.1 Chloroflexota bacterium
TCTTGAACAGGGCATCCCGCTCCTCGTCGCCGACCCGGCCCAGGAATTCGACGCCGCCCAGGCGGCGGGTCATGACGTACCGGCGTGCCTCGCGCTCCTGGGGCCCGCCGCCGACGATCAGGAGCCGGCACTCGGCCCCCGTCTTGCGAAGGATGCGGTAGGCCCGCAGCAGGTCGAGGAGGCCCTTGCGCGACTCGAACCGGCCGACGAACAGCAGGTTCGGCGTCCCGTCCCGCCATCGGGCGATCGGGACGGCCCGCTGGAAACGCGGGATGTCCACACCGTTCGGGATGACCTTGTAGTCCCCGGGGAAGAACCGATCGATGAAATGGCGCGCGGCCGCCGACACGGCGATCCGGCCGTGCAGCCGATCGGCATACGAGCCCATCGTCTTCGACCCGAACTCGTACGCCGCCGAGAACCCGCCGTAGGCGTGGAAGGTGGCGATGTTCACGCTCGTTGACAGGCGCAGCACGATCAGCGACAGGAACGGCACGAACGGCTCGTGGAAATGGAGCAGGTCGAACTGCTCGCGCTCGAGGACGTCCCGGACCTGGGACAGGTAGCGTGGCGAGAGGGTCACGGTGCCCATCGATCCGTTGGCCGGCATCGAGAAACCCTTGCCGATCCGGATGACATCGCCCTGCGAGGCCCGCTGCAGGCCGTGCGAGCTGGTGATGATCCTGACGTCGTGCCCCCGCAGCCGGAGGTTCTCGTAGAGATAGCGGACGTGCTGGTTGACCCCGCCCGGGAGCGGGTAGACGTACGGCGTGACCAGGCCGATCTTCATGATTCGAGGCCGCTCCCCGGCGAATCGCCGCTCACCGGGTAGCCGAGGTCGCGGCTTGTCCCGTCGCGCCGGATTCTCCCACCGAGGTTGGCCCGGGCGTCCCGGCCGTACTTCCGGAGCTGGGCCTGGAACGTGCCGAACTGGGCGGTGGTCTCGTGGAACGTCCCGTGCTGATGCGTGGAACCGTTGACGATCGCGGCGCGGAGGTCGGCAGCGGTCCGACCGGGGAACGTCGAATAGCCCGCTCCAATGGCCTCGAGGGCATGGGCATCGGAGTTGCCGATCCGGCTCAGGCCGTGCTCGTCGGCGAACCGGACCACGCGGTCATGCCACGGGCGACCGAGCGTGGTCGGGTTGAAGGCCTCGAGGGCATCGGGCCGGAAGCGCGGTTCATCCGCCATGAGGCGCCGCAGGACGAATCCCTGGGCACACAGCGGATACGGCACGAGCGGGTGGGCCGGGATCGCGAGGCCGCCCTGGTCATGGATGCTGGCGATGGTGCTCCGGAGCGACCGGAACGGCCGGACCGCCTCCTCGATCCAGAGGGCCAGGAGGTGTCCGCCGAGCGTCGTGATCTCCTCGCCGATCACGACCTCGACGCGATAGCCACGATCCCGCGCGACCGCCTGGGCGGCACGGGCGGCGTCGATCCGCTCGTGATCGGTGATCGCGATGACATCGAGGTCGGTGGTCCGCTCGACGTGCTCGAGGATGTCGATCACCCCGGCCGTCCCGTCCGACGCCAGGGTATGAATGTGGAGGTCGGCTCGACCGAGGCGCTCGGTCATGGCCTGGCCTCGACTTCGAGACGGCCGGTCCCGGTCCGGGCCTCCGGATCCAGGTCCGGCCAGATCGGCGAGAACACCGACCACCACTGGTCGGGTGCCTCGGCGATCGCTTCCTCCATCGCCCGGGCGACGCCGGTCATCGCGGCGGTCAGCCGCTCGCGCCGGGTCCCGTCGGCCGGGAAGTCGACGCGCCGGAGCTGGCCACGGTACCGGCCACCCTCGGCGCGCCTGACGGCCGCGACCCAGATCGGCAAACCTCGTTCGAGCGCGAGCAGGCCGGGACCCATGGGCAGCGGCGCGGTCTCGCCGAAGAACGGCACGTCAATGGTGCCGCCGGCAACGTTCCGATCCGCCACCATGCCGACGACCCCGCCGTCATCGAGGGCCTGGTTCAGCGCCCGTCGCGCGTCGCGCAGGCCGACGATGTCGACGCCGACGGAACCGCGCGTCCTTGCGATCCAGGCCTGGAGCGCGGGGTCACCGAGCGTTTCCATGGGCGCCGTGACGTTCCGCCCGGTCCTCGCGACCGCGAACATGGCCGGGTACTCGACCGCGCCGAAGTGCATCGCGACGAAGACCATCGGGCCCGGCTTGCCGAAGGCGTCCTCGACGCTGTCGGGCGTCTCGACGATCAGGCGTCGGTCGATGTCCTCGATGCTCTGGCCGGGCAGCCGGGCCATGTCCAGGTAGTAGCGGACGGCCTGCCGGAAGGCCGCCCGGACGACGCCCTCCAGTGCCGCGTCGTCCGTGGCCGCGGCACGAATCACCTGACCCCCGAGGCCGCGCTCAACGAGGTGACGGGCGACGCGACG
>SCTE01000482.1 GCA_004298915.1 Chloroflexota bacterium
GCGGTGCCGGCCAGATCCCGAACGGTCAGCCGGACGGTGTACACACCGGTGAGCGAAACTGGAGCCCAGGTGGCCAGGGTGCCGCCGGCCGACACCTGGCTGGTGTAGGTGCCGATCTGCGTCCATGCGGACGGCGTGGCGCCCGCGCCGTACTCGAGCTGGTACTCCTTGAAGCTCGCGGCGTCCGTCGCGGTTCCGGTGATGACGATGCTCCCCGCCAACGGAGCATTCGCGAGCGGTGCGGCGACCGCGCCGGTCGGGCTCGTCGTGTCGACAAGAACCGATCCGGACGTGGACGCGCCGACCTTGCCGCCCGAGTTCGTGAGCGTCTGCACCCAGCGGTAGCAGTAGCCATTGAGAAGGCCCGTCACCGCCACCGGGGAGGCTGCGGTTGATGCCGTGCCGTCATTGGCGAACGCGAGCCCAGCGCAGGTCCCCGATGTCGCGACCGCGGCGCGCTGACGCTGGAGAGACCGGGCCGTGATCGTCAGCCCTGAGCCCGGCGCTTCGGTCCACGCGACCGAGTAGGTCGTTGCGGTCTGGATGCCGGTGGTGCCCTCGTTGGGTGTCGTGAAGTCCGCCGTTGGGCTCGCCGCGGAATACGTGACGTAGCCCGACGTCGTCGAACTCTGATTGCCGGCCCCGTCGGTCAGGGTCTGCACCCAGTAGTAGCACTTGTTCGTTGTCAGCGTGGCGCTGACTGGCGATGCTGTGGTGACCGCCGAACCATCGTTGGCGAAGGTCAATCCCGAGCACGACCCGCTCGTCCACGCCGCGACCTTCCGCTGCAGGGACCGCCCGGTGAGGGCGCTGCCGCCGGTGTCCGCCTCGACCCAGGCGACCGAGTAGGCCGCGGCATTGGCGTTCGTCGTCGTTCCTTCGTTGGGCGTCGTGAAGTCCGTCGTCGGGGCGGAGGTATCGAACTTGATCGTTCCAGAGGTATCGAGCAGGGCGACATTGCCGTTCTGGTCGGTCGCATTCAAGAGCCATTGATAGCAGTTGCCGGACACGAGATTCTGGTTGACGTTGTTCGTGTTGGGGGTGACCCCGGTCGTCAGACTGCCGCTCGCGGGATCGTTGGCAAAGGACCCACTGCAGCTGCCGCCCGCGAGCGGGGCGATCTGGCGCTGAAGGGACCAGCCGTTCGCCCCGCCGAAGCTCGCGAGATTGTCCGTGGCGGCGAATGACACGGTGAATGGGTTGGCCGCCGCGCGGAACGCCACGGTTCCCTCGTTGGGTGTCGTGAAGTCGCCCACCGGCTTCTCGTTGTCGTACACGATCGATTGGGTCGTTCCGGTCGCGTCGATGGTGATCGTGTCGCAGTTGGCACCCGGGCGATTGTCGGTATTCGTCGTCACGAACGACTTGCCGGTCAGGTTGACCTGGCCACCGTAGTACGAGCCACAGTCGTTGTGCACGAAGCTGAAGTCCCCGTCGGTGGTGTGGGCCGCATTGGCCTGAAACATCCCCTGGCCGTCGAGCGTGATCGACATCGCATATTCGGCGTCGTAGTCGGGGCAGTCGGCGGTCGAATTGGCCTTGAGGTAGTCGGTCGATCCGATCGCCCAGTTGCACGCCACCGATTGCGAGTTGATCAGGTTTCCCCAGGCGTAGTTGCCCACGCTGCCAGTCGTATTCCACGCGAGACCGTCATAGCGGAAGTACAGGGTGCACGCCCAATCGTCATCAACGTTGCTGATGTAGCCCGACACGACACCCGTCGTGGTCCGGCTGATGGCGGTGGTCGATGCCGAGTTCGCCGTCAGCCGTCCGGTGAAGGCCGGATTGGGGGTCGCGCAGAACGACGCATCGGCCTCCTGGGGCCCAAGCCCGAAGGGCAGGGCACTGACGGGAGGTTCCCCGGGGGCGCGTTGACTCGGGGGAACAGCGTTCCAGGCGACCGACGTTGCAGTCAGGACGAGGACAGCCAGCGCGACCCGAACGCGCGGCAGGAGGCGAGGTCGCGAGCCCACCGCGACGGGGCTCATGGCTTGACCGCCGGGGCCAAGGTGGGATCCGGTTTCGGCAGGCCAGGACTCGTGTCGTAGCGGATCTCGATGGTCACGTCGACCAGGAGGTCGTACACGGCCATGCGGAGGTTCTGGGCCACCGCGTGGATGCCGATCAGTCGACCGTTGGTGTCGACGGTGAACTGCATTGCGCCGACGAGCTTGGTGAACGACGAGGCATCGACGGCCATGAGACCCGGGACATTGCCCACGGCTCCGGTCGCATCGAAGGTCGTCTGGGTTGTCCCATTGACGATCGTCGTCTTGGTCAGCGAAGCGTTCTGAGCCTCGCGGAGCAGCGTCGGCAGGAGGCCAAGGGTGACGGTGTCGAACCCAATGCCGGGCGGATTGGCGGTCACGTACCAGCCATCCCCGTCATTCCGATACGTCACGCCCTTTGCCGTCAGCGCTTCGAGGGTGACCGGCGCATTCACGAAGTCCGGTGCTGCCTTCTCGGTGGCGGGACCGCGACGCATTTCCAGCCACAGGCCGTCCGGCGTTGCCGACCCATCGGCAATGACGGCACCCACGTAGTACTGGTCGGCAAAGCCCAGCGACTTGTAGCGATCGACCGGATCCGGGATTTCGACCTTCGGTCCGCCGGGCTTCGCCTGGAGGGTCGACCGTTCGACCACCGTGAAGGTGAAGCCGCTCCCGCCTACACCAAGCGCGGCAGCGACTTCGTCGGCCGCCAAGGACAGCCTTGCGGCAGCCGGAAGATCAGCCCCAACCTGTGGGTCCGCCGGGGCCAAGGAGGTGATGGCTCGAAGCCCGAAGACGCCGATGAGCAGGATGCCCGGTGTGAGGGTCCCGACGATCCGGACGCCCATTCGCGCACGTCTGAGCAGGCTCGCCATTGCGCACCCCCGACACCACCTGGACGCTCCCCACGAGGCTCCCAAGGTCAGCCGTTCGCGCTCCGGCTTCCGGGCCGAACAGTGGGGGCGGCAGCAGCTGATGTCAATAGGAGAAACGCCAAGCCTTCTTCCGATTGCCTTGTTGCATTTACACCCACAGATGACGTAATATAACGTCATGAAGCCACCCCAAGTTTGCGGGACGTCGGGCCGCCGGCGGATCCGGGCCAAGCATCGGACCGGGCGGTCGGCCGCCGAGGGCAGACTGGAACGCGGCCGGCTGTCAGACGCCGAAAGCGCGCTGGCGCCGGCCCCGCCGGCCGCCCTCGAGCCACTGATCGCGACGTTCATCGCGACGTTCGGCGTGGCCTGGCGGCCGACGACACGGCGCAAGCACGCCGACGACTTCGCCCGGCTCACAAACTGGTTGCAGGCCACGGGTCGGCCGGTGACCCTCGCCTCGTTCGACTTCCTGACCCTGGCCGCCTATGTCGCGGATCTCCGGGCGCGGCCCAAGGTCCGCGGGGTCTGGCGTCCCGACCTCAACGTCGCTGCCCGGACCATCGAACGGGGTCCTGTCGAGACGCTCTCGGCCAATAGCGTGAACGCATATGTCCGGCCGCTCCGTTCGCTCGCGATCTGGATGGCCGACGAGGGCATCCTTCCCCAGAACCCGTTCCGGCGGTCCCGTCGGCGCTCAGCCTACGATCCCCTCCTCCCGACGGAAGACACGCCACCCAAGGGCGCGTCGCTCGAGGACTTCCGGGCGCTCGAACGCGGCTGTGCCGGCAATCGCCCGATTGACCTGCGTGATCGGGCGATTGTGTCGATCCTCATGACCACCGCGGCCCGGAATTCGAGCGTCCGACTGCTCCGGATCGGCGACGTCGATACCGAGCGATCGGTCATCCGGTTTCGACGGGCCAAGGGCGCCAAGACGTTCGACATCGCGCTCCATCGCGATTCCGCGGTCGCCGTGCTCGAGTACCTCGCCTTCGGGCGGCCAAACCTGGTTGGCTCGGCTGCACCGCCCGCCGACGATGAGGTGCTCTTCGTGTCGACCGCGCCGGGTGCCGCACGCCGACCGTTGAGCACGAGATCGCTGTCCTGGATGCTGACCCGCGCCTACCACCGAGGCGGTGGGACCCTGTCGCACTTCGGCTCGCATCGCATCCGCCATGGCACGGCCACGCTCCTCGTCAACAACGGCATGGGTCTCGAAGAGGTCAGCCGGTACCTCGGACATAGCTCGACCGGACCGACTCGCCGATATGCCCAACAGACGCCGGGCGCGCTGGGCATCCATGCCGCCGATGCCCTGGCCCGCGCCGGGTTGGCAAGCGGTTCGGGAGGGCGGGCCGAGGAGCCTACGGCTCTGCCAGGCGGCGAGTCATGGGATCCACGATGACCGATGTCGATGCCCTCGTCCGGCGCCTTGCGTCCGCTGGGCCACGAGGCTTCCGCGACTATCCCGGCGAGGAGCAGGCGTGGCGCGGCCGGCTCGCGCTCATGGCCGTGTGCGCCGGTGCCTCGCCCGCGTACGCCTGGGCGATCGCCCTCGCGCCTGATGTAGGTGGCTCGGATGTCGAAGGCCAGCGGGCGGTGGCGGATGTCTCCGATGACGACCTCGCTGAGGCGCTCCTGCGGGAGGGCGTTCGGATCGACGACCTTCTGCCCTACCTCGGCTAGGCGAGCGGTCTCTTCTCGCAGGGAGCATCGCATGGCCCGCGACGGTCGCCAGTCGAGGGAAGCGTTTTCGCGAACCCTGCGGGCGACCTCCTACGCGATGAGCCCTAGGCTCGCCGTGGCTGAGCACCTCGTTGTCGCTCTGGTTCAATGCCACCGCGTCGTAGAAGGCGAGCTCCGCCACCGAGATGCCGCCCGGCGTGACCCGCTTGTCGTCGTCGATGGGACACGCACCGATCCCAGCGCGCTGTGCGCCCGACCGTGCCTTGAACCTATGGCACGAACCTCATGTTGATCGCGTCGACCGCGGGCACAGTGTCCTTGGTTCCGAGGACCGTCTGATACGAGTACGTCCCCGCCCCGCGGCCGACAAATTCGATGATGTCGTCGGCAAGGAGCGGATCGGCGCTCGAATAGGTCAGCCAGACGACATCGCTCCAGGAACCTGAGCTGGCGCGCGTGACGAGCACGAGGGCGCCGCCCGGGACGACCTGCAGAACTTCCGCGCGGTAGTAGAGCAACGAGTCCCGGTAGTCCTCGGGATGTCGAAGAAGCGTCTTGTACGCGATCGTCGATGCCTTGTCGATGAGCTGCTCGACCGATTGCTGCCCGATTGGCGGATCGACAGCGCCGCCGCTGACCACGCCGGTGGCCGGCAGGCCGATGCGATTCTGGACGAACCACGTCTGTATTCCAGCGAACCCAAAGATGTCGGCATAGACCGCGACCTCGAGATTGGCGGCCGTGATCGCAAAGACAACGCTCGGCTGGTCCGCACAACCG
Organism: Chloroflexota bacterium; assembly: GCA_004298915.1. Taxonomy (GTDB): domain Bacteria; phylum Chloroflexota; class Limnocylindria; order Limnocylindrales; family CSP1-4; genus UBA5189. The sequence goes on from SCTE01000482.1 coordinate 5,336, forward strand.
CCGCCGAAGCCAACGACCGCTCCACCAACGATGAGGTCGCCCTGGGCCATATCGAGGAGATCGCAAGACGAGGCACCGAGGCGCTCTCGTACGTCGGCACGGAGGGCATCGGGGGCCGCCCAGTGCGCGATGTAGAGGTCGATCCCGAGCTTGCAGTCGATCTCGGGATCGGCATCGCTGAGGTCCATGCCGAGGCACTTGGAGCGGAGATCCGCCGGCACAAGAGCGGTGAGCGTGGGGTCAGCGGGAACCGGCGTCGGTGCTGGCAGGGTCGGCAGTGGTCGTGGCGTCACAACGACCCGCGGCGTGGTAGACGGCGATCGCACTGGGCCCGGTGCCGTACCGGCGCAGCCCGCGAGAGTCACAGCGACCACCAACGCGACCGATGTGACCGCGATGCCACGATGCACGACCACGAGTACCTCCTGCGCGAGGTGGCCGACCCTAGCGCATTGGGGCTCGTATGTCACGTATAAGGGACGTATCGCAGACGGGACGCGGCGTCTAGCGTCGAGACATGCCTGCCCCGCCCGACCCGATCAGTGCTGCATTCGGTGCCGCGCTACGTGAGGTTCGGAGTTTGCGCGGCGTCTCACAGGAAGTCCTGGCCCAGCGAGCGCAGGTGCAGCGGACCTACGTCGTCGACGTGGAGCAAGGACGCCGCAACCTGACGCTGCGGAACATCGTTCGGCTTGCGCGGGCACTTGATGTCAGCCTGGCCGAACTCATGGGTAGGGTCGACGGGCGCTTGTAGGAAGGTGGAGCGATTTTTCAGTCCGTGGCGAGGCGCACCGCTCCTTTGAACATCTGCTGCGCCTGCAAGGGCTCACATGGGTCCGGATGTCGGCTGAAACTCCCCCAGGGTCCCGCCATGCGGGCAGCGCGAACATCATTGTGAACGCCCCTGAGTGACGCGTCCATCGCGATGATCCGTGAATCAGAACTCGTCGCTTGTAGGGCCCATTCCGCTGCCGCCCGACCCGCCGGCGGAGGACGAGCTGCCGTTCTGACGGTCAGGCGAGGGCGGCCGTTATCTTCGCCGTCAGGTCGGCTAGCCGATGCACCTCACCGGGCGTGACCACCAGGCGCTGCCCGACGGCGTAGCGCGAGTCCTCGGCCTTGAGGACGTAGTCGGCATCGACGAGGCCGTCCTCGTGGGCCAGAACATGTCGGGCCTGGACCAGGCGCACGAGATCAGCGTGCTCCGGCACGCTCAGCATTTCGGCGTACGTCTTGCCGATGGCCCCGCTCCAGAAGGTGTCAGCTTGCCCAGGTTCTGGACGGCGTTGTGCGGCGCGGGCTTGGCGAGCCCGGTCGGGGTCGCGTTGTAGGCGGCCTCGGCAAACCGTTGGAAACTCGACCAGACCCGCACCAAGCTGTTCTCGGCCAAGTGCCGCGCGGCGTCCGCGGCCTCGTCGCGGTCCTCGACCACCTCTGGCATCTTCTCGGCCAGGTTCATTGATGCGCGCACCTTGACGAGCGCGCCCGCGAAGGTCGTGCGGGCGCTGTTGTGCCGCAGGCCGGGCAGAAGAAGGCTGCATCGGATGCGCCGTCATCCATGAACTTGCCCATCTCGTCGAGCGCCGGCACGGTCCCAAATTCCAAGCCCTGATGGACCATTTCCTGCCGGACTGGAGATCGCGACGCACGGAGCTCGGGTTGCCTCTCGGGCACCAACACTGGAGTTAGCCCTTGACGGAGCGGCACCGGCAACCGAGCTCGCGCCTCCCTCCACAGGTTCTGATGCCGGACCGTCCGTCCGAACTTCTATTGACGTCTCGCAATCCAGCCTCGGATCCAAGCGATCAGACCCTGCTGCCATCCGGCCTCGACTCGCACCGCGGGCTCCGCGGCTCCTTCCCTCCATCGGGCGACCTGTTCCCGGGACCACGTCGCCGCCCAGACCACCGCATCGCGGGTGATCCAGTAGTGAGACCTGCAGGCCAAGCCCCAGTTGCCCACCGACGGTCGCAGCGACACCGTTCCATCAAACGTCAGCGTCCAATCATCTCGACCCAGCGGGGTAACGACCTCTTCGCCGCAGCCGGTCGGGCAGAGATGAACCGCTGTCCGGTAGCGCATCGACACGTACAGGACGCCGGCTTGAAGCCGGTCAGGGATGGCATCCACGAACCTGTGGCAAAGGGCAACGGGCTGCCTCATGCCTCGTCGTCGTTGATCAGGTTGTTGGTGTCGGTCTGATAGTTGAACTCGCGGTCATGCCCGAGGTCGCGGTAGTTGCCGAAGTGCTTCTTCCACCGAATGACCGCGAGCGCCGCGTTCAGGGCGTTAAGCTCTGCGATCTGCACGTTCTGGGAGTAGTCGTCGAGCCCACCGGCGCCGACTGCGACATCGGCTGGGCGCTCAGGCGTTGAGATCGTGACGCGAAGGATGCCGGCGAGTTTGCCGTCCTCCTCGGCCACGCCCATGCCGACATCGATGAAGGGCGTGCCCTGCATGCGGATCTGCTCGACCACGGCCCGCTTCGCCTGGCCCGGATCCATGCTGAGGAATACGAAGTCCATCCCACCGAGCCCGCCGAGGTTCGTCTCGTCAAGGAAGCCAGGGTGCGGAATGACGCCGCGGTGGATCTTCGAGTAGACGGCGGTCCAATGCTCGACCTTGCGAGCGCCGAGCTCCTCGATGGCGGCGGCGCCAGGGGCACGGAATGCGTTGTGCTGTCCGAAGACGTCGCCGTCGAACAGGTGGATCTCGCGGACGTGGGTCTTGGCGATCAGGTCGAGGATGTAGGAGCCGGTCCCGCCCAAGCCGACGATGCCAATCCGGAGCCCGGCAAGGCGCTCGGCCAGCGCGGCGATTCCGGCGCGCG
>SCTE01000483.1 GCA_004298915.1 Chloroflexota bacterium
CGCCGTCGGCCAGCATCACCAACGCATGGGCGACCGGGTGGTCGGTCGAGCCTGCCATGGCGTCCATCCTAGGTCCGGCGGCCCGCGGCGGGTGCTGACGACGCAAGCTCGTCGGTCGTGATGCCCAGGGCGTACGCGACCGACTCATCGAGCGTCATCGCCTGGCCTTCCGCGGTATAGCGGGCCATCTCCTCCGCGGAGAGCCGCTCTGCGACCTTCGGCCTCGCGTAGAACTCGAGCTGCTCGTCGACGAATCCCGCAAGTTCGGCGCCGGTCGCGGCGGTGAGCCGCCGAGCCGCGCCGCGGAGCCGCGCCGCACGAGGCAGGTCCTCATCGGCAACCGCCTGCGACGACAGATCGTCGAAGACGAGAGCCAGGCCGGAGGCATCGCTGGCGTCGTAGAAATGGCGCAGTGCCTCGAGCAGGACCGGTCGCGACTCATCGCGCTCACCGAGGCGGAGCACCGCGCTCCCGAGCATGTGCAGCGACCAGGCCTCCATCGTGACGTCGCCGACCTGCCGGAATCGTTCCAGGGCGCTTGAGAAGTGCCACCGGCCGTTGCCATCCTCCTGTCGAAAGTAGGCTCGGTTGCCCATCGCCCAGAGCACGTTCGCCTGCCCGCGGAGATCACCGATCTCCTCATACAGGGCGAGCGCCTCGGCCTGCGCTGCGGCTCCGATGCCATCGGGATCGGCGTCCTTCGGGTCCAGCCCCGGGTTGGGGCTTACGGCAAACGAGAACGAGAAGTTGTAGAGCGCGTTGGCGATCTCCGCCTTGTTGCCCATCGTTCGCCAGATGGCGAGGGCCTCGCCATAGGCCTCCTTCATCCGGGCGATGTCGGCCTGCCACCAGTAGACGCCACCGAGCGCCTCCATGAGGCGAGCTCGCAGTACCGGATCGTCATGGGACCACCCGGCCTCGGCCATCGCTTCCAGGCGGCGTCGCGCTTCGTACAGGTGGCCCCGCTTCTGCCAGAAGCGCCACATCGCGAAGCCGACGCGAATGGCGCAGCCGCCGTCGCCGACGAGCGGTGCGCGGTCCAGGACGGCGCGGATGTTGTCGTGCTCCAGCTCGAGCCGCTCCAGGAGCACCCGCTGATCCGGGCCGGAGAGCTGCGGCGCTGCGGCCTCCACGAGATCGAGATACCAGCTCGTATGGCGAGCTCGGACGGCTGCGGCCTCGGGTCGCCGGTCCAGCATTTCCGCGGCGAACTCGCGAATGGTCTCGAGCATCACGAAGCGAGGTGGATCCATGTCGACGGACCGGAGCAGGCTCTGGTCGGCAAGCGCCACTAGGCCATCGAGGATGTCCACGGCCGGTTCGCCCGGCGACATCCCGATGACCTCGGCCGCATCGAGCCCGAATCCTCCCTCGAACACGGACAGGCGATCGAGCAGCAGCCGGTCGGCCTCGTCGAGGATGTCGTAGCTCCACGCGATGGCCCCGCGCAGGGTCTGCTGGCGGGCCGGCAGGTCGCGAGCCCCGGCGGCGAGCAGCGTGAGCTGATGTTCGAGGCGCGCGAGGATCGCATCCGGGCTGAGCAGCTTGATCCTGGCCGCGGCCAGCTCGATCGCCAGCGGCATGCCCTGGAGCCGCGCGCAGATCGCGGCCACGGCCGGGGCATTCGCGTTCGTGACCGCGAAGTCCGGTCGGACGGCCACGGCGCGGGCGATGAACAGGCGGACCGCTTCGTAGGTCGCGAGGACCTCCAGATCGAGCGCGCCACCCCCCGCCATCCGAACCTGGTCATACCCGCTCCGGGTTCCGGGATCCGGCGGCACGGGCAGGCCCGGGACGGGATATTCCTGCTCGCCGGATACGCGCAGGGGCGCCCTGGATGTGGCGAGGATGCTGAGCGCGGGTGCGGAGCGCAGCAGCTCCGCGACGATGGGGCCGGCCTCGACGACCTGCTCGAAGTTATCGAGGACGAGCAGAACCTTCTTCCCGCCGAGCCACTCGACCAGGACCTCGAGACCGCTCCGCCCGCCCGATTCGGCCAGGCCGATCTCCGAGCCAATCCGCGACGCCACCAGGGCCGCATCCCGAACCGTTTCGAGCGGCACGAAGAAGACGCCGTCCGGATAGTCGGTCGCCGCCGCTGCGGCGACCTGGAGCGAGAGCCGGGTCTTGCCGGTACCGCCGGGCCCGGTCAACGTCACCAGCCGATTGCTCGCGAGGAGGCTGGCGGCTCGGGTCAATTCCTCCTCGCGCCCGACGAAGGACGTCAACTGGGTCGGCAGGTTGTTGGGATGCGCATCCAGCGTGGCGAGGGGCGGGAAGGTTGCGCCGAGGCCCGGCGCCAGCAGCTGATAGAGGTGCTCCGGCTCCAGGAGGTCCTTCAGGCGATGCGCGCCGAGGTCGAGGAAGGATGCACCTTCGGGGAGGGCATCGGCACTCAGGAGGCGGATGGATTCGGAGGCGAGGACCTGGCCGCCATGAGCGACACCCGCGATGCGGGCGGCACGGTTGATCGCCAGCCCCACGAGGCTGCCGCCGGCGAGCGTGGCCGTCCCGGCGTTGATGCCCATGCGCACGCGGACCGCGCCCCCGTCCGGCCACGGTTCCGCTGCCAGGGCGCGCTGGGCGTCGAGGGCCGCTCGGACCGCCTGGATGGCGGTCCCGAAGACGACGAAGAACGAGTCGCCCTCGGTGCCGTGCTCGGTCCCCCCGTGAGCCGTGATCGCGGCCCGCACCAGGGCGCGATGGCGCTCCCGGAGCTGCGCATAGTTGTCGGTCCCGACGGACTGCTCGAGGCGCGTCGAGCCCTCGATGTCCGAGAACAGAAATGCGCTGGTCCCGCCCGGCCCGGGCTCGGTTGCGGGCGCTCCGTGGCTCATCGGAACGGCATCGGGCACGGGTCCATCAGTGCCGGGTGGCGTCCGTCGCTTCGCGGAGACGAGCGGCGACGCCGCGGAGGATGGCGAGGGTGACCGATGGATTGGCGAGCAGGGCCGCCTCGAAGTCCCACGACGCGATCGCCAGGCAGGTCGTCGGCGACTCGGCGCTGACCATCGCGTTCCGGGGCCGTCCGTCGAGCACCGACAGCTCGCCGAAGAAGTCGCCCGGACCGAGATGGGCAAGGACCTTACCGTCGCGGACGACCCGCACGGCGCCTTCGACGACCACGAAGAATCCGGTCCCGATCTCGCCCTGGCGGGCGATGACGTGCCCGCTCGGGAACGACACCTCGGTCGCCGCTCCGGCAAGCGCCGCAAGCCCCTCGCTGCCCACGCCCTTGAACAGGGGACAGGCGCCGAGGAGCGCGGATCGATTGCCGCTGGACAGGGACATCACATCTCTCCTGATGTTCGCCGAGGATGCTGAACCGGGCGCTGCGCTCCGTCAAGGACCGAGTCGTTAGACACCGGCGCACAGCCGGCGCCGGGACGATGCACAATCCTCGCACGCCGACGGGCGAGAAGGAGCGGGAGACGGATGGCGACACGCGATGAGATTGCCGACGCCCTTGCCGGAATGACCCTCTTCGCCGACCTCGCAGCCCCGCAGCTCCAGGGCGTTGCCGGTCGGTTCGAGGAGGCGTTCTTCGCCGAGGGTGCGCGGGTCCTGCGCCAGGGCCTGAGCGGATCTGCGTTCTACGTGATCCTCGACGGCGAAGCGGCGATCCTGGTCGACGGCGAGCAGCGCGCGACGCTCGGTCGCGGCGAGTTCTTCGGCGAGGTCTCGATCCTCCTCGGGGAGCTCCCGACCGCCGATGTCGTCGCCCTCCGGCCGATGCGCTGCGTCGTCCTGCCCGGGGGATCGGTCGAGGGGTTCCTCATCGAGCACCCAAGGGTCATGTTTCGCATGCTGCAGGCCCAGTCGAGACGCCTTCGCAACGCGAACCGCGCGCGGGGCTGAGCACCATGGCGGATCCCGATCGGCCCTTTCCTCCAGGCGCCTATCCCGTCATCGTCATCGGGTCCGGTCCCGGTGGCCTGCAGGTCGCCCACGAGCTCGACGAACGAGGGATCGGGCATGCGGTGCTGTCGGCCGATCCGGGTCCCGGCGGCATGTTCCGGCGCTGGCCGTTCTTCCAGCGGCTGTTGTCGTGGACCAAGCCCTACGCGTCGCCCGCCCAGGATTCCCGCGACTTCGAGCGCTGGGACTGGAACAGCCTGCTCGCCGCGAAGCCCGAGCTCCGGGGCCTGCAGGCCAGGTTCATGGATGGCTCGTCCGACTTCCCGTCCCGGCCCGAGATGGAGGCCAGCCTCACCGCATTCGCCGATCGAGCGGGCCTCAGGGTCCGCTACGGATGCCGCTGGGAATCCACCTCGCGCCTGGACACGCCCGGAGGTCCGCGGTTCCGCCTAGTCACCTCCGATGGCGAGTACGAGTGCGAACACCTGATCGTGGCGGTCGGCATCGCCGAGCCCTTCTCGCCGCCGACGCCCGGGATCGAGCACGCCGTCCACTACGCAGCTACCCGCGCCGCCGAGACGTACGCCGGCCGCCGGCTGTTCATCATCGGCAAGCAGAACTCGGGGTTCGAGCTCGCCTCGGGCCTCCTCCAGTGGGCCAGCCGGATCACGCTCGCATCGCCCTCTCCGGCCAAGACCTCCATCGAGACGCGCTCGCTCGTGGGGGTGCGCGCCCGCTACGTCCAGCCATTCGAGGATTCGGCGCTCGGCGGCGGCGTCGACATCCTGTCCGCTTCAGTCGCCCAGATCAGTCCCGTCGATGGCGCGCTTCGGGTGGACCTCAAGCGGACGGACAACGGGAAGATCGGAA
>SCTE01000484.1 GCA_004298915.1 Chloroflexota bacterium
GCTACCGCTTCGATCCGGCGCAGGAGTACAAGGTCAAGCGCGGGGACGGCCCGATCGATCCGGCCACCGGCAAGGGAGCGGGCGAGGTCATCGACATCGATGTCGCCGCCGGGACGATCGACCTCAAGCGGACCGGCGGGCCGCATCCTCGGGCGCTCATTCCGGGGAAGCCCTACGGCTCGGAGCCGATGCGCTCCTCGCTGCTGCGCCTGGCCGATCACGTGATCGAGCACGGAATCGAGGGGGATGGGCCATATCGAGCCGCCCGGGAGCTGATCCTCCGGCGACGCCCGACCATCCTCAGTGACGTCGGGTCCGGTCCCCTGGCGGGCGACGAGGCCCCGCTCGACGCCGCGGTCAGGATCGCCCGCGGGCTGAACGGAACGGCGCTCGGCATCCAGGGACCGCCCGGCACGGGCAAGACCTGGACCGCCGCCCGGATGATCGCCGCGCTTGTCGGCGATGGCCGGCGCGTCGGGGTCACGGCGCAGTCCCACAAGGTCATCGGCAACCTGCTCGAGGCCGTGAGCCGGGTCGCCGGCGGCACGATCCGGATCGGCCAGCGTGCCGATGCCGACGATGGACCAGCCGACGTCGAGGGCCTGACGGTCTTCGGCGACTCCGCCGGCGCGATCGGGGCGCTCCGGGAGGGATCGATCGACCTTGTCGGTGGCACTTCGTGGCTGTGGGCGCGGCCCGACGCGCTCGGTGCCATCGACGTGCTGTTCGTCGACGAAGCAGGCCAGTTCTCGCTCGCGAACGCCTGTGCCGTCGCCGCTGCCGCCGATTCGATCGTCCTGCTCGGCGACCCTAACCAGCTGCCCCAGGTCTCCAACGGCACGCACCCGGAGGGCGCCGAGGCCTCGGCGCTCGAGCATCTCGTGGCCGGGGCGAAGACCATCCCGCCGGACCTCGGCCTGTTTCTCGGGACGACGTACCGGATGCATCCGGACGTCAACGCCTACGTCTCGGACGCGTTCTATGAAGGTCGGCTCGAGACTGCTCCGAGAACCGCCGCCCAGTTGCTCGCGGACGGACCGCCGCTTGGCGGAGTCGGGGTTCGATACGCGCCCCTCGAGCACGGCGGGGCGGGGAATCGATCGCGAGAGGAGGCCGACTGGATCGCGCGGGCCATCGAATCGCTCGTCGGCCGCGCCTGGACGGATTCGGATGGCCGGACCCGGCCGCTCGAGGTCCGCGACATCCTCATCGTCGCGCCATACAACGCCCAGGTGGCCGAGATCCAATCGACCGTGGAACGACGGCTGGGCACCTCGCCGAACGTCGGGACCGTGGACAAGTTCCAGGGCCGCGAGGCGCCGGTGGCGATCTATTCGATGACCTCGTCGTCGCTGGACGACGCACCCCGGGACTTCGGTTTCCTCTATTCCGGCAATCGCCTGAACGTCGCGATCTCGCGGGCACAGGGCCTGGCCGTCCTGGTCTGCGAACCGGCGCTCCTC
>SCTE01000485.1 GCA_004298915.1 Chloroflexota bacterium
ACACGACCTACGTGGACCTCCGCGCTGCGGACCTCGCCGATGTCGATCCGTATGTCGAGGACGCACCGGCCGGGCTCGGCGACGACCTCGCCGACCTCGACCTGCCCGACGGCGTCCATCTCGAGACCTTCTCGGCCTGGCTGGAGCGCGACCCCGCCGGATACCGGGCGACCCTCGACGGTGGCGCGACGCTCCCGGCGGGCGAGAAGCTGGCCATGCTGGCGCGCGGCTTCTGGAGCCATGGCCGGCATTTCGAGGTCGCGGCCGGCGTCCAGGTCCGCCAGCCCATCGTCATCCGCTGGCGAACGGGCGCGCCGAACCGCGCCCTCGTCAGCCGCACCATCGTCCAGCTCGGTGCGGGCGCCTCGGCCTCGGTCGTTGAGGAGCAGGTTCCGTCGACCGGCGATGTCGAGTGCGCCGAGGGCCAGACCGTCCCCCAAAGCTTCTTCCACGGAACCACCGAGGTCGTCCTGGGAGCCGACGCGCGCCTGTCGTTCGCCTCGATCCAGGACCTGGGTCTCGACCAGATCGCATTCCAGCACCGGTACGCCCGCATCGGCGAGGCCGCACAGCTCCATTGGGCGATGGCCCAGCTGGGCGGGCGCCTCGTGCGCTCGCGCGTGGACAACCGGCTCGAGGGCGACCGCGGGTCCGTCGAACAGGTCGAGATCGTGTTCGGGACGGGGGACCAGTTCTTCGACCTGACCAGCTACACGACGCATCTGGGACGCGACACGACCGGCAACCTCCTCTCGAAGGGTGCCCTGATGGATCGCGCCCGGTCCTACATGAAGGGCCTCATCACGATCGAGAAGTCGGCCGTCGGGACGGATTCGTACCTCGGCGAGTTCGGGATGAACCTGTCGAAGGCAACCCGGGCGGTCGCGATCCCGTCGCTCGAGATCGACCAGCCCGACTGTCGCCGGGCCATGCACGCCTCGTCGGTCGGGCCGATCGACCAGGGCCAGCTGTTCTACCTCGAATCGCGGGGCATCGACCCGGACGACGCGCGCAAGTTCATCGTCCTCGGGTTCCTCGAGCCGGTCGTGGCCCGCGTTCCGCTCGAGGCGGCCCAGGATCGCCTGCGCGAGCTCCTGGAGGCGAAGTGGGCCGCCGGGACCGCCGGCGAAGCATCCGGGGCGCCTGGCGCGGCGGCTTGACGAGCGACACTCGGCTGCGGCGGATCGACCTGCTCGCCCTCGCCGACCTCCCGGACGGGACGATGCAGATGGCCTTCGTCGATGGCATCGACCAGGTCATCGTGATCCACACCGGCGGGACGGTCCGCGCCTTCCAGGGCATCTGCACGCACGAGTACTTCGAGCTCGACAAGGGCTTCCTGACCGGTGGCGGATCACCGGGACCCGACGGCAGGCCGGTCGGGACGATCACCTGCGCGCTCCACCTGTCGCGGTTCGACCTCGCCGACGGCGAAGCCCTCGACCCGCCGGCCGAGCTCCCGCTGATGGCCTATCCGGTGATCATCGAGGATGGGCGCGTCCTCATCGAGGTCCCCGAGGGCCCGCTCCCCGTCAACGAGTAGTCCCGCCCTACGGCGTCAGCGTCAGGGTCGTGACGACCGAGCGTCCCACGGCACCGGATGAGAATGGCAGCGGGATCGTCTCTCCGGTCGCCCAGCGATCGATCAGGTCGCCGTAGTGGCGATCGAACGGGTTGCCGCTCTGGCCGGTGGTCGTGATGATCCGCGCGCCATCGGGGTTCGACATGTCGATCGTCAACCGATACGAGGGCCCGTTCGAGACGTTGAACAGGGTGTCGAGCGCCGCCGGCACGTACGACGGGTCGGTCGGATCCGGGTACGCCTTCCAGGTCCGGTAGTAGTTGTTCTGGACCGCGCCCGAAACGCCACCGACGGCGTGTGCCCCGGAGTTGAAGTACCACTCGAGCGGCCCGATGCCGGACACGCCGAGGGTCTGCTCCCGGAAGTTGACGGTGTGGATCCGACCCCACGTCCAGCGCGACGGCTGGCCGATGGCGGCGCGCAGTTCCGCGCCCGTTCGATCCAGCGCCGCCGAGAGGACGTCCCGCGCGCGCTCCGGATCCGGCGTCGTGGTGTCGTCCCACCACGGGCTGTGCGGGTCGCGCAGCACGCTGATGAGCGCCTGCCACGAATCGGTCGTCCCGACGTAGTCGCGAGCGACCGGCCCGAGCTGGTCGTCGAAGATCGCGCGCATCAGCGTGAACTCGGCCGCGACATACGCCGCGCAGCCCATCGAGTCCGACTCGCAGGTTCGATCCCAGGTCCGGATCCGGTCCAGCACGAGCCGGCCGTCGGCGGTCGTCGGCGCCGCATCGGCCAGGAGCGGGATCACGAGATCGGCACGCAACGGATGGCTGTCCATCTGGATCGCCGAGAGGTCCGCGGTCG
>SCTE01000486.1 GCA_004298915.1 Chloroflexota bacterium
GCCGCCGGATCGCCTTGCGGGATCATCGGGGCTCAGTCGCGGTGGAGCTGGGCGAACACCATCCGCCCGGCCACCGTCTGGAGGACGCGGGTCACGGATACGTCGAGCTCCTGGTCCATGAACCGTGCTCCGCCCTCGACGACGATCATCGTGCCGTCATCGAGGAAGGCGACCCCCTGGCCCGCCTCCTTGCCGGCCTGGATCACCCGGACCCGGAGCTCCTCGCCGGGCAGGAGCGCCGGCTTGACGGCATTCGCCAGCGAGTTGACGTTGAGCACGCGAACCCCCTGGAGCTCGGCCACCCGGTTGAGGTTGAAGTCGTTGGTCAGGACGGCACGGCTGAAGTGCTTCGCGAGGGCGACGAGCTTGGCATCGACCTCGTCGACGTCGGGAACGTCGTCATCGATGATGACCACCGGTGTCGGTGAATCCTTCTGCATGCGGGTGAGGATCTCGAGCCCTCGTCGCCCACGATTGCGCCGCAGGGTGTCCGAGCTGTCGGCGATCTTCTGGACCTCGTCGAGGACGAAGCGCGGGACGACGAGGGTCCCGTAGAGGAACCCCGATTCGACGATCTCGGCGATCCGCCCGTCGATGATCGCGCTGCTGTCGACGAGGATGTGGGGCGTTCCGGTCCGGGCGGTCGTCTCGGGATCCGGCCGCCGCACGAGCCCGATGGCCTCGGCCGCCACCAGCAGGTCCTGTCGCTTGGCGACGGTCAGGCCGACCATGCCGAGCCCGAAGAACACCGATACGCCGACCGGGAGGTAGAGGCCGAGCGGCTTCGGGAATGACGACAACGGCGAACCCAGCAGGAGGCCCATGAGCAGGCCGATCAGGAGGCCGACGACGGCCGTGACGAACTCGGCCGTGGACATCGCCTGGACGCCCCGAACCAGGCGCGTGGCCGGAACCACCGTCAGGTACGGGAACACGGAGAAGCCCAGGACGGCCCAGGCGACGAGCCAGGCGACGATGACGGCACCGGCACCGGGCACGTCACGGAAGGCATCGGGCTCCGAGGTCGCGGCGACGATGCCGATGAGCCCGCCGAGAGCGGCGCCGAGGATACGAATCGAGCGGATCACGGGTCGTCAGCCTAGCACCCGGTCCAACGTGGGCGCGAAGGAACTGCCGGCCGCGGCGCAGTCACGCCGGAGCTCGGTCCGGCCGGGCCTCGGGGCGCGCCGGCCGACCTTCGGAGCGATCGGCACCGAGCGCCACGACGAGGGCCTCGCGCAGGGTCGCGACACGGTGGATCCGGAGGCCGTCGATGTCCGCCATGGCCGCTCGGCTGTTTGCCGGAACCACCGCGCTCGTGAACCCGAGACGGATCGCCTCGCGCAGGCGCCGATCCAGTCCGGCAATGCCGCGCAGCTCGCCGAGCAGGCCGACTTCCCCGATCGCGACCAGGCCCGGACGGACTGGCGTGTCACGCAGCGAGCTCGCCAACGCGAGCGCCAGCGGCAGGTCCAGGCCGGGCTCGGCGACCTCGATCCCGCCGGCGAGGTTCGCGTAGACATCGTGCGTACCGAGCCCGATGCCGGCCTTGCGGGCCAGCACCGCGATGATCAGGGCAAGGCGGTTCGGATCGATCCCCGAGACGCGCCGCGCGGCCGTGCCGTAGCCCGCCGGGGCGACGAGCGCCTGCACCTCGACCAGCATGGGCCGCGTCCCCTCCATGGTCGCGGCGACGACGCTCCCCGGTGCCGGACCCTCGTGCTCGATGAGGAACGCTCGGGCCGGGTCGGCGACTTCGGTGAGGCCGCCCTCGCCGAGTTCGAACACGCCGATCTCATCGGTCGACCCGAACCGGTTCTTGGAGGCTCGGAGGACCCGGAGCACGCCGGCACGATCACCGCCCAGATCGAGGACGGCATCGACGAGATGTTCGAGGGTCTTCGGCCCGGCGATCGACCCATCCTTGGTCACGTGCCCGACGAGGATGACCGCGATGCCCTCGCCCTTCGCGAGGTCCATGAGCCGGAGTGCCGATTCGCGAACCTGGCCCACGCTGCCGGCCGGTCCATCGAGTTCCTCGACGGTGACCGTCTGGATCGAATCGACGATGACGAGGGACGGCCGCGTTGCGCGGGCGAGGTCGGTGATCCGGCCGATCTCGCCCTCGGCGAGGACGCTGATCGCGGCGCCGGTCGGTCCATCGACCAGGCCGAGCCGGGCCGCGCGCAGCCGGACCTGGGCGGCGCTCTCCTCGCCGGTGACGTACAGCACGGAGCGCGCCGGCACGTGACCCCGCGCGACACCGGCCGCTGCCTGGAGCAGCAGGGTTGACTTGCCGACGCCCGGTTCGCCACCGAGGAGCACAAGGGAGCCCGGCACGAGGCCGCCACCGAGGACGCGATCGAGCTCGTCGATCCCGACGGGCAGGCGGTCGGCCGTCGGTGCCCCGACCTCGGACAGCGGCACGGCCGAGCCAACGGAAACCGCGGGTCGCGCGCCCGCTCGGTCGGCCCGCGAGGTGGGGCGCACGACCGTCTCGACGAGCGTGTTCCAGCCATCGCAGTTCCGGCACTGGCCCTCCCAGCGCAGGAACGATTCGCCGCAGCTCTGGCAGACGTACCGGCTGCTGGCGCGGGCCACGAGGCTAGGAGACTTCGACGGGCGTCTTCGGCTCGGCGGCGTGAACGTTCAGCCCGGCCTCACCGTCGCGGTCGACGACGATCGTCGTGCCGGGCTCGTATCGTCCGAGGAGGAGGTGCTCCGCGAGGACATCCTCGACGAGGTTCTGGATGACCCGACGCATCGGACGGGCCCCATAGGCAGGATCCCAACCCAGCTTGATCAGGTGGTCCTTGGCCTCCTGGCTGACCTCGAGATGCATCTCCTGGGCGCGCAGCTGCTCACGAACCCGGATCAGCATCAGGTCGACGATCTGGCGGATCTCGTCCATCGTGAGCGACCGGAAGACCACGGTCGCGTCGATCCGGTTCAGGAACTCCGGGCGGAAGTTGTTCTTGAGTTCCGCCTGGACCTTCTCGCGCATGATGTCGTACGAGTTCTGCTCGCGGGCTTCATCGGTGTCGGCAACCGCCCGGAACCCGAGCGACGAGCCCGTCTGGAGCTGCTTCGCGCCGAGGTTCGAGGTCATGATGATGATGCAGTTCCGGAAGTCGACCCGGCGACCCTTGGCATCGGTCAGCTGCCCATCCTCGAGGATCTGGAGGAGGATGTTGAAGACCTCCGGGTGCGCCTTCTCGACCTCGTCGAGCAGGATGACGGCGTAGCTCTTGCGACGGACCGCCTCGGTCAGCTGGCCGCCCTCGTCGAAGCCCACATAGCCGGGCGGGGCACCGACCAGGCGGCTGACGTTGTGGCGCTCCATGAACTCGCTCATGTCGATCTTGATGAGCGTGTCCTCGCTGCCGAACATGAATTCGGCGAGGGCCTTGGCAAGCTCCGTCTTCCCCACCCCCGTCGGGCCGAGGAAGATGAACGAGCCGATCGGGCGCTTGGGATCCTTCAGGCCTGCGCGGGCGCGACGGACGGCCTTGGACACGATGTCGATGGCCTCCTGCTGGCCGATGACCCGGTTGTGGAGGGCGTCCTCCATGTGCAGGAGGCGCTCGGATTCCTCCTGGGCGATCCGCGTGACCGGGATCCCCGTCCACATCGCCAGGACCTGGGCGATCTCTTCCTCGTCGACCGTCGGGGCGGCTCCGGCAATGGCGGCCTGCCAGGTCTCCCGGAGGGCGTCGGCGCGTTCGCGAACCTCCGACTCGGATTCCCGTAGCTTCGCCGCGGATTCGTACTCCTGCGCGTTGATGGCCGCGTCCTTTTCCCTCGACACGTTCTCCAGTTCACGCTGCGCGTCGCGGAGGGCCGGTGGCGCCGAGGCGTGGCGGAGGCGGACACGGCTCGCCGCCTCGTCGATGAGGTCGATCGCCTTGTCGGGCAGGTGCCGATCCGTGATGTAGCGGATGGACAGGTCCGCGGCGGCCTTCACCGCGGCGTCGGTGATCGTGACCTTGTGGTGCTGCTCGTAGCGCTCCCGGATCCCCATGAGGATCTCGATCGTCTGCTCGATCGTCGGCTCGTCGACCATCACCGGCTGGAACCGACGCTCCAGCGACGCGTCCCGTTCGATGTACTTGCGGTAGTCGTCGAGCGTCGTCGCCCCGATGCACTGGAGCTCTCCTCGCGCCAGCGGCGGCTTCAGGATGTTCGCGGCATCGATGGCGCCCTCGGCGGCGCCGGCCCCGACCAGGGTGTGGAGCTCGTCGATGAACAGGACCGCATCGTTGGTGTTGCGGAGCTCCTCGATGATCTTCTTGAGCCGCTCCTCGAACTCGCCGCGGTACTTGGTGCCGGCGACGAGCGAACCGATGTCGAGGGTCAGGACGCGCTTGTTGAGCAGGATGTCGGGGACGTCGCCGGCCACGATCCGATGGGCCAGGCCCTCCGCGATGGCGGTCTTGCCGACGCCCGGCTCACCGATGAGCGCGGGGTTGTTCTTGGTCTTGCGGCCGAGGATCTGGATGACCCGCTCGATCTCCTTCTCGCGCCCGATGACCGGATCGAGCTTGCCGGCGCGGGCGGCGTCGGTGAGGTTGATCCCGAGGGCGTCGACGGTCGGCGTCTTGGAGGTTCGCTTCGTCTCCTGGGCCGGCCCGACCGAGGACGACTGGGAGAGCACCCGGATGACCTCGTGGCGGACCTTGTCCAGGTTCACGCCGAGCGATTCGAGGACGCCGGCGGCAATCCCCTCGCCTTCGCGGACGAGGCCGAGGAGGAGGTGTTCGGTGCCGATGTAGTTGTGGCCCAGCCGGCGTGCTTCGTCGATGGCCAGTTCGATGACGCGCTTCGCGCGCGGGGTCAGGCCGACTTCGCCGACCACCGGGCGGTCGCCGCGGCCGATGATGAACTCGACGGCGGTCCGGACCTTGGCGAGCTCGACGTTCATGTTCTCGAGCACGCGGGCAGCGACACCCTCGCCCTCGCGAACCAGCCCGAGAAGGAGGTGCTCCGTGCCGATGTAGTTGTGGTTGAACCGCTGCGCTTCGTCCTGCGCCAGCGTCAGGACCTTGCGCGCACGATCCGTGAACTTGTCAAACCGCTCCATCGGTTTCGAACGCCCGTTCCCCTTCTGCGCACCTGAGCGCGCCGCCATCCTAGCACGCAGGCCGTGCTGCGCCGACGCATTTCACCTCGGTGGCGTTCCCGAGGGTCGGGCCGGGCATCCGCGGGTGGGCCGGGAATCGGACGACCCGCCACGTCGGCGGGTCGTCGGGGATCCTGCGAGGTTGTGGTCAGGCCTTGTCGGCTTCGTCCTCGGTTGCATCCTTGGCCGGTGCATCGGCCGCCGGCTCGTCCATCGCCGGCTCTTCGGCCGGGGCCTGCTCCATTGCCGACTCCTCGGCAGTGGCGGTCTCCGGTTCGGCGAGCGCAGCCTCCGGCTCCGGCTCCGGCTCCGGTGCCGGCGCGGGATCGGGTTCCTGCTCCGCGGCCGGAGCGGGCTCCGGCGCTGCCTCGGGCTCGGGCTCGGCCGGCGTCTCCGGCTCGGCGACGGTCTCCGGCTCCGCGGCGGCTTCCGCTTCGGGTGCTGCCTCGGCCTCGGGGGCGACCTCCGCGGCCGTGCCGGTCGCCGAGGGCTGGTCGGCCAGCTCGGCGGCGGCGAGCTGCTCCCGGACACCCGCGAAGGCGGCCGCGAGGGTGGTATCGATGCCGCCCTCGGGCTCCTGCACGGCATCCGAGGCCGCGTAGCTCCGCTCGCGCTCGGCGCGCTCGGGACGCGGTCGCCGCTCGGCGCGCTGGGCTGGTGCCGGTGCCGCACCGGGCTCGGGCATCGTGCGGACGGGGGCTTCCTCGGCCTGCTTCAGGCTGAGGCCGAGGCGATGTCGCTCGGAATCGAGGCTGATGATCTTGAGCTTCAGGGCCTGGCCCTCGTGGACGACGTCCCCGGGGTGCGCAACCCGCTGGTGGCTCAGCTCGCTGATGTGAATCAGGCCCTCGAGGCCGTCCCGGACGCGAACGAACGCGCCGAAGTTGACGAGCTTCGTGACCGTGCCGTCGATGATGTCGCCGACATTGAAGTCTGCGACCGTCGAATGCCACGGATCGGGCTGCAGCCGTCGGATCGACAGGCTGATGCGCCCACGCTCGTGGTTGATGTCGATGACCTCGGCCTCGACCTCTTCGCCGACCTCGTAGCCCGCCTCGGGGTTGTTGACCTTGTTCCACGAGAGCTCGCTCTTGTGGACGAGGCCATCGATGCCGCCGAGGTCGATGAACACGCCGAACGGCGCAATGCTCCGAACGGTGCCGGTGACCTTCTGGCCGACCTGGAGGCTGCTGAACAGCTCGTCCCGCTTCTCGCGACGCTCCTCGTAGAGGGCGACCTTCTCGGACAGGATCAGGCGGTTCGCCTTGCGGTTGACCTCGAGGATCTTGAGCCGAAGCTTGCGGCCGACGAACGGCATAAGCTTCTCGGCGATCTCCTGGGCCGCATCGCGCGGCTGGTCGTTCTGGGGACGGCGCGGGAAGTCGACGATCTGGCTGATCGGGACGAAGCCGCGGATGCCACAATCGACGATGAGGCCGCCCTTGTTGTGGTCGATGACGGGTGCCTCGATGATGACGCCCGCCTCGAGCTGCTCCTGCATCGATCGCCACTTGCGCTCGAGCCCGGCGCGTCGCAGCGACAGGACGACGTGTCCCTCCGGCGACTCAGGCTGGAGGACATAGACGAGGACCGTGTCGCCGATCGCGAGCGCCGGCTGGGATTCCCCGCCCCGGCCGAAGAGCTCGCGATTGCTGACGACGCCTTCGCTCTTGGCCCCGATGTCGACGAGGATCTCGTCCTTGTCGATCCGGACGACCGTTCCGTCGACCACGTCGCCGTGCTTGAAGCTCTTGATGTCGGAATCCTGCTCGGCGAGGAGCTCCTCCATCGTCGTCGGCTCGGGGCCCAGGTCGCGCGCGGGCAGCGGATCGCTCTCGGCGGCAGGCGCATCGGCCAGCTCATCGTCGTCGACCGCGGCGGCCTCGCCCTGGGCGTCGTCCGCGTCGGAGGCCGAAGCCGGCTCGGCATCGGCGGCGGCCGGTGCTGAAGCCACTGCTGCGGGTTCGACGGCAGCCGACTCGGCCGCTTCGGGCGCGGGCTCGACAGGGGCCGCGACAGCGGCTGCTTCGGGCGCGGGAACCTCGGCGACTGCCTCGGGTTCCGATGCCGCGACAACCTCGGCGGGTGCCTCCGGTTGGGGGGCCGGCTTAGCGGAAGCCTCAGCGGCCTCCTCGACAACGATGGTGGCGGGATCGGCCACGGCGACAGGCGCCGCGTCGGTCTGCTCGGGGGCCGGGGCCGCGGCGTCTGCCTCGGCCGGCGGCGTCGTCCCGCCCTGCTGCTCTTCGGTCAATTCGATGATCTCCTGCATTCCAATGTCCCGCCGGGAATCAAGAACGGCCTGAGCAGCGCTCAGGCCGGTTCTGGCTGGCGATCAAGTGGTCCGTGGATGATGTGCCGCGGTCCGCTCCTTCGACATCGAAATCGGTTTGAACGTGCTCTTCAGCTTTCCTGCCCGTAGGGCCACGGGAGTCTAGCACACGGCTCTCCGCCGCTACAATCTCGCGAACGTGCCCGAACTGCCCGATCTGACCGTCGTTGCCGAGGCGCTGCACGCCGCTGTGGCGGGCCGTCCGATCGTCAGGGCGAGCGCCCCGGGGCCGCTCGCCGTCCGGGGCACCCCGACTGAGCTGGCGGCGCTCGTCGGCCAGCGCCTCGAGCGGGTGACCCGACGCGGCAAGTTCCTCCGTTTCCAGTTCGAAACCGACGCGATCGCCGTCAATGCGATGCTCACGGGTCGATTCCAGCTCGCCCGGCCCGAGCAGAAGGTCACCGCGAAGACGGCACTGATCCTGGCCTTCGGCGCCCGCCTCGATCGGCCCGTCCGGCCCGCCCGGCCCGCCCCGTGGACCCGTGGCGCGCCGTGGTTGCCGGACGACGGCGAGGAAGCCGAGGTGCGCTACCGCGATCCCACCCAGATGGGCAAGGTCTATCTCCTGCCGGCCGGACAGGTGCGTTCGGTTCCGGGCTACGACGGGCCGGGGG
>SCTE01000487.1 GCA_004298915.1 Chloroflexota bacterium
CCGCAGGTAGGGGCCACCGGGTCTCGGGACGACGGCCCGGACCTCAGCCGGCGAGCAGGTCCCGGAGCGCCGCCAGGCCGCGATGGACGTCCACGAACGACGTGATCAGCGGCGACAGCCCGAGCCGGATCGAGTTCGGCGCCCGGAAGTCCGGGATCACGCCCCGGCCGATGAGCTCGGCCGTGAGCCGGCGCGCGTCGGGATGGAGAACCGAGACGTGGTTGCCCCGGCGCGCGGGGTCGCGCGGTGAACCGAGCGTGCAGCCGAGCGGTGCCAGCCAGGCGTCGAGGAGGGCGACCGCATAGCCCGTCAGCACCATGCCCTTCGCCCGGATCCGCTCAATGCCGGCCTCCGCGGAGAGTGCGATTCCCGACTCGGCTGCGGCCAGGCCGAGCATCCCCGGGGTTCCGACCAGCCAGCCGCCGATGCCGCTGCGCGGCTCGAATCGCGGGCCCATCTCGAACTGCGCGGCCTGCGCGAACCAGCCCTGGATCGGCGGACGGAGCCGGTCTTGCAGGTCGCGCGCGACGTACAGGTAGGCAGGCGCTCCTGGCCCGCCGTTGAGGTACTTGTACGTGCAGCCGACCGCGAGCTCGACGCCGTGGGCCGCGACGTCCACCGGGACCGCCCCGCCGCTGTGGGAGAGGTCCCACAGGACGTAGGCGCCCGCGGCCCGAGCCGAGTCCGTGATCCCCGGCAGGTCGGCGATCGCGGCGGAGCGGTAGTTGACGTGCGACAGGACCACGAGGGCGACGTCCGCATCCACGGCCCGTTCGACGGCCTCGACCGACACGCCCTCGACCTCGTCCTCGTCGAGCCATCGCAGCGCCAGGCCCCGCGCTGCTGCAAGGCCCTCGACGACGTAGCGATCCGTCGGGAACTCGCTCCGGCTGATCGCGATGGCCCGTCGATCGGGCCGTGCGTCAAGCGCCGCTGAGGCCAGCCGGTACAGGTTCACGGTGGTCGAATCCGTGATGGCCACCTCGCCAGTCTCGGCACCGATGAGCGGCGCAAGCTGGTCGCCGATGCGGGTCGGCGCATCGAGCCAGTGATCCCAGCCCCGGATCAGCTCGCCGGCCCACTCCCGCGTTGCGACCCGCTCGACCGCCTCGAGCGCGGCGAGTGGCGGGCGACCCAGCGAGTTGCCGTCGAGGTAGACGAGATCGGGATCAGGCCGCGCGAACCGGTCCCGGAACCCGCGCAAGGGATCGGCCCGGTCGAGGGCCATCGCGTGATCGAGACCGGTGGTGTCCATCCCGGCAGTCTATCGACGCGCCCCGGCTCGGTTCAGCCGCCAGCAGTCGTGGTCGGTGGGCGCCTTCGTGCTACGCTCGCCGCCATGATGGAGTTCCAGCGATGACCAGCATCGTCGACGCCCCCGAGTACCTGTTCACCTCCGAATCGGTGACCGAGGGGCACCCGGACAAGATGTGCGACCAGATCAGCGACGCGATCCTGGACGCGATCATCGCCGAGGACCCCGGGGCACGGGTTGCCTGCGAAACGGCGACCACGACCGGCCTCGTCGTCGTCCTGGGCGAGATCTCCACCACGACCTACATCGACTTCCAGCAGGTTGTTCGGGAGACGGTTCGCGACATCGGCTACACGCGCTCGGAATACGGGTTCGACTACGAGACCTGCGGGACCATGGTCTCGATCAAGGAGCAGTCGCCGGACATCGCCCAGGGCGTGAACGACGCCCTCGAGGTCCGCGGCGAGCGGGTCTCGGTCGGCGAGCTCGGCGCGGGCGACCAGGGGATGATGTTCGGCTTTGCCTGCCGCGAGACGCCCGAGTTGATGCCCCTGCCGATCGCCCTGGCCCATCGGATGGCCCGCCGCCTCGCGGAGGCCCGCAAGTCCGGCCAGCTGCCGTACCTTCGCCCTGACGGCAAGACGCAGGTCACCGTCGAGTACCGGCACGGCGTTCCCGTCCGGGTGCGGACGGTCGTCCTGTCGGCTCAGCACGACCCGGACGTCCGGATGGACCGGCTGCGGGACGAGGTCGTCGAATCGGTGATCCTGCCTACGATCCCGACCGAGCTGCGCGATTCGGACCCCGTGATCCACGTCAACCCGACCGGGCGGTTCGTCCTGGGCGGGCCGATGGGCGATGCGGGACTCACGGGTCGCAAGATCATCGTCGATTCGTACGGTGGGATGGCCCGGCACGGTGGCGGCGCATTCTCCGGCAAGGACCCGACGAAGGTCGACCGGTCCGGGGCTTATGCCGCGCGCTGGGTCGCCAAGAACGTGGTCGCCGCCGGGCTTGCCGATCGGTTCGAGATCGAGGTGGCCTACGGGATCGGCATCGCCCATCCCCTGTCCGTGTCGATCGAGACGTTCGGGACGAATCGCGTCCCCGACGAACTGATCAGTCGGCTGATCGGCGAGCACTTCGACCTGCGACCGGCCGCGATCATCTCGGCCCTCGACCTCCGGCGTCCGATCTATCGGCAGACCGCCGCATACGGACATTTCGGCCGGCTGGATCTCGACCTGCCCTGGGAACGGACGGACAAGGCGGCCCTGCTCGCCTCGGCGGCCGGACTACCTGCCCCGGCACAGCCCGCCCCGGCCTGAGCGCGCCGATCGGCTCGGTCGCGGGCCCTGGGGCGTCGCCGCGTCGCGCCTCCGAATCCCTACCGACGTCCAGGGCCGAACGACGCTGCGGCCCGTTCAACGACCCTTCGGTCCTGCTCTGAATCACCGCCGCTGACGCCCACGGCTCCCACCAGCACGCCGTTCCGTTCGAGGGGCAGTCCGCCGGCGAAGATGATGGTCCTGCCGCCCTTGATCGTGTGGTAGCCATAGAACTCGGTGCCGGGCTGGACGATCGGCCCGAGGTCGCCGGTCGGCATCCGGTTCACGAGTGCCGTCCAGGCCTTGTCCTGGGCGAGGGTCACCGTCACCAGGTCGGCGCCGTCCATCCGCTCGAACGCGACCAGCTGCGCGCCGGCATCGACGACGGCGATGGACATGGCCACCCCGAGCGCTCGAGCCTCGGACGCACCGGCCCCGATGATCGCCCGAGCTGCCGCCAGGGTCAGGCCCGCCGCCTGCGAGGCGGTCGGGCCGCGCCCGGCATCGACCAGGTCGAGATCGAGTGGGTCGGACGTCACGTCAGGAGGTCCCTGCGGCGGCGTCGGCGGTCGCCGCGGCCCGCTGGGCAGCCGCGATCCTGGACGAGCGGCGGTAGATCAGGCTGACGATGACGAGGAGGGTGACGGTCACGGTCAGGACCATGGCCGCGATCGCGTTGATCTCGGGCGTGATCCCGCGCCGGATGGAGCTGAACACGTACATCGGGAGGGTCGGCTTGCCCGGGCCGGCCACGAACGAGGCGATGACGTAGTCGTCGAAGCTGAACGTGAACGCGAGGAGCGCGCCGGTGATGATCGCCGGCCGAAGCTGCGGCAGGGTCACCTGGACGAACGTCCGGAGGGGCGAGGCGAACAGGTCGAACGAGGCCTCGGTCAGGCTCCGGTCCATGCCCGCGAGTCGAGCCCGCACCAGCACGATGACGATCGCCATCGTGAACAGGACATGAGCGGCGATGATCGTGTGGAGGCCGGTCCCGATGGTCGGCGGGGCTCCGGCGCCGATCGCGGCCCAGATGCCGGCCAGCTGCGGATTGATCCACGCGAACGCGTTCACGAAGAAGATGAGCGTCGCGATCCCGATCACGATCCCCGGGATGATGATCGCGACGTAGGTGATGGCCTCGAACACCGCGCGGATCCGGCGCGGCGTCCGCTGCAGGGCGAGCGCGGCGAGCGTCCCGAGCGTCGTGGCGATGACCGCGGTCCACGCCCCGACGACGAAGCTGTTCTGCAGGGCGCCCATCGCGAATGGGTCCTCGACCGCCACCTGGTACCAGCGCAGGGAGAGGCCCCGCAACTCGCCGGTCCGGTTGCCGGCGTTGAAGCTGAACAGCACGACGAGCGCGATCGGGACGTACAGGAACAGGTACAGCGCCGTGGCCTGGATCCGGAACGCGCGATCGACCCAGCGGCCGGCGCGGTCGATGGCGGCCCGCGGGGGAGGCGTCGTCCGATCGGTCACAGGAGCGAGACCTCGCGCGACCCCGACCCGCGGGAGCCCACCCGGAGGTAGATCGTCACCGCGGTCAGGATGACCAGGATCAGGACGATCGCGGCCGCACTCCCGAACGGCCAGTTCCGGGACTGCAGGAACAGGTCCACGAGCGCGTTGCCGATGAAGAAGACCTTCCCGCCGCCGAGCAGGGCCGGGATGATGTACTCGCCCATGATCGGGATGAACACCAGGATCACGCCGCTCAGGACGCCGGCCGAGCTGAGCGGGAGCGTCACCTGGCGGAACGTGGCCCAGCGACCCGCCCCGAGGTCCTTGGAGGCTTCGAGCAGCCGCTTGTCGAGGCGCTCGAGGCTGACGTACAGCGGGAAGACCATGAGCGGCAGGTAGTTGTAGACGATCCCGAGCAGGACGGCGAACGGCGTGTTCAGCAGCACGATGTGCCCGAAGCCGAGATCCTCGAGCAGCGATGGGATGCCGTTGTTGCCGAGGATCGTGAGCCAGGCGTACGTCCGGATCAGGAAGCTGGTCCAGAACGGAACGACGACCAGGACGAGGAGCAGCGTGCGCTGCGATCCGGCCCGCGTCGCGAGGTAGTAGGCCAGCGGAAAACCGACCAGCAGGCACAGGACCGTGCCGCCGAGAGCCATCCAGAGCGCGTTGACGAACGCGGTCGCCCGCGTCGGCAACTCCAGGTAGTTGGCGAACGTGAAGTCCGGGAGGTACCCACCCTCGGGTGCCCTCCCGCCGAAGCTGAAGACGACGAGGATGACGAGCGGAACGAGCAGCAGCAGCGCATACCACGTTGCCGCCGGCAGCAGCAGGAGGGCGGTGGCGATCCTCGACCGCCACCGCCTCGCACCCGATCGGACCACTCGTCAGCCTCGGCCCGGATCCGCGATCAGGCGGACTTGAACCGCGCCCACAGGTCGGCGCGGGCCTGGTTGGTCAGGAGCTCGGCGGTCCCGAACTCGAGCTTGGTGAGCGACGAGGCGTCCGGGTAGGTGATCTTGTTCGACCGAACCTCCTCGGACTGGAGGGCGATGCCGGCACTGTCCACGAGGGGTGCCTTGTGGAACGTGGCATCGAACGCCTGGACCTTCGGGACGGCCATGAAGTCGAGGAACGCGTAGGCGGCCTCGCGGTGGGCGGTCCCGGCAACGACCGCGTAGAAGTCGGACCAGATCTCGCCACCGTCACTGCCGATGACGTACTCGATGTCGGGGATGTCCGCATGCAGCTGCGCGCCGTCGTTGGTCCAGGTCATGGCGACCCAGGCATCCTCGGCCCGCATCGGCGGCTGGTAGTCGCTCGTGATCGCGAACAGGTGGGGCTTGACGGCGAGGAGGAGCTCCTCGGCCTTGGCCAGCTCCGCCTCGTCGACCGAGTTGAACGAGTAGCCGTGGTACACGAGCGCGTTGCCGATCGAGGTCAGCTGGTAGTCGTGGATGACGACCTTGCCGCTGTAATCGGTCTGGGCGAGGTCGAAGAAGTCCTTCCAGGTCGCCATCGGCTTGGTCACGTGCTTCTTGTTGTACGTGAAGCCGGTGGTGCCCCAGTCCTTGTTGAACCCGAAGAGCGTCTTGGATCCCGCGGGGTACTCCGCATTCGCGAGCAGCTTCTGGTCGTAGCGCGACGTGTCGAGGTGCGGGAGCATCGACATGTTGAGGGGCTCGAGGAGGCCCTTGCTGCCGTACGTCTCGAAGGTGTAGTTGGTCGGCACCAGGACGTCCCAGCCGGTGCCGCCGATGAGCAGCTTGGCCAGCATCTCCTCGTTCGATCCGAGCGGGTTGAGCTCGACGGCAACGCCCGTGAGCTCGGTGAAGATCTCGATCGTCCGCGGGTTGTGATAGTTCGGCCAGGTCGTGATGTAGAGCGTCTTGCCGAGGTCGACCCCGCTGGGCGGCGACCAATCGGCCGCCGTCGGCTCGCCGCCGCCGGCGGCTTCGGTCGGCTTGGCCGAGCTGCCCGGGGTGCAGGCGGCAATGACGGCCGCGGCCAGCCCGAGGCCACTCGCCTTCAGGAACGTCCGGCGGTCGATCCGTCCGAGGCGGAAGTCGTCGTAGAGCTTCTGGAAGTGCACAGGTTCCATGGTTCCTCCATACGCACCGGGCCGGCGCCCGGTGTCATCCATCGCCATGACCGTTCCAACGTCTGTCCGGCAGCCTCCTTCGATGTCGTTACGCGACCAGGACGAGGTTCGCGTCATCCGGCCAGCGAACCGAGATCGATTCGCCGGACCGGACGGTCGTCGTCTCGGCATGACCGTGATGGGCGCGACGGGCAACGAGTTGCCCGAGATCGGTGGCGAGCCGGTACTCCGTCTGGTCGCCGAGATACGTCTCCTGGTGGATCCGGCCGGCCACCGAGGTCCAGCCGGCGGTCGGGCTGGGCGTCCCTGGCGCGATCTCGAGGCGCTCCGGCCGAATGGCCACGATGGCCTCGTCCCCGATGGATGGCCGGGCGCCGTGATCGGTGATCCGACCGTTCAGGACGAGGCCGGTCGGCGTCTCGACGCTGGCCATCCCGCCGTCGAGATCCAGGCCGCTCAACCGCCCCGCGATCGTGTTCGACTGCCCGATGAAGCCGGCGACGAACCGGTTCACGGGGCGCTCGTACAGCGCCTCTGGCGAACCCTGCTGCTGGACCCGGCCGTCGCGCATGACGACGATGACGTCGCTCATCGTCAGGGCCTCATCCTGGTCATGGGTGACGTACACGAAGGTGATCCCGAGTTCCTGCTGGAGCCCCTTGAGCTCGAGCTGCATCTCCTTCCGCAGCTTCAGGTCGAGGGCGCCGAGGGGTTCGTCGAGGAGCAGGACGGTCGGTCGATTGACGAGGGCCCGGGCCAGGGCGACCCGTTGCTGCTGGCCACCGGACAGCTCCCACGTCCTTCGCCGGTCGTACCCCGACAGGCGCACGAGGTCGAGCGCCTCGCCGACCCGCCGTTGCTCCTCGTCCCGGGTCACGCCGACCTGGCGCAGGCCGTAGCCGACGTTGCGCGCGACGTCCATGTGCGGGAACAGGGCGTAATGCTGGAATACCGTGTTCACGTTCCGCCGGTACGGCGGTACGCCCGCGACGGGAACGCCCGCGATGAGGATCTCGCCGGAAGTCGGCTGTTCGAACCCGGCGATCATCCGGAGCGTCGTGGTCTTGCCACAGCCACTCGGACCGAGGAGCGAGTAGAACGAGCCGCGCTCGATCTGGAGCGCGACGTGGTCGACCGCGGTGACCGACCCGAATCGTTTCGTGACATCGATCAACTCGACGTCCGCGCTCACATCCCTGCTCGTGCTGTCCGGGGGCGATGGCACTCGGGACCTCAGGTGGCGGGGTGGGCTCACGTCCACGCAGCCTCGCATGGTAGGGGTCGCCGAGGGGTGCCGCAACGGATCGGCGCACGTCGCGCTGGGAACGGCTGCCGCACAGGTCCGCGTCCGCCACGACGGGTCCGTGCCCGACGCGCGCAAGGCCGCGCGGGGCAGGGCCCGCACCGGATAGCATCCGGTCATGTACGTCGTCATCCTCGCCGGGGGAGGAGGCACGCGCCTGTGGCCGCTCAGTCGTCCTGAAACGCCCAAGCCGTTCCTCCCGTTGCTCGGCGACGAATCCCTGCTCCAGCGCACGGTTGCCCGGATTGCCGGTCACCGCGAACTCGGCGTCGCACTCGCCGACATCTCCGTCGTCACCGACCAGCGCTACGTTTCGCTGATCCGGGCCCAGTGCCCCGGCGTGCGCGTGATCGCGGAGCCGGTCGGGCGCAACACGGCGGCGGCGATCGCGCTGGCGGCGCTGCTCATCGATCGGCCGGACCACGAGGTGATGTGCGTCCTGCCGGCCGACCACACGATCAGGGACGAGGCCGGGTTCCGGGGCGTGCTCGCCGGGGCGGCCCGGCTAGCCGACGGCGCGTTCGGCGTGGAATCACCGCTCGTGACGCTCGGGATCCAGGTCGATCGCCCGGCGACCGAATACGGCTACCTCATCCCCGTCCTCGATGCCGGCGCCGAGATCGATGGCCTTCAGGCGTACCCGCTTCGCGCGTTCGAGGAGAAGCCGAACCGGGCGCGAGCCGCCGAGCTCGTCGGCGAGGCGGGCGTCGCCTGGAACGCGGGCATCTTCCTGTGGCGGCGCCGGGCGATCCTCGACGCGCTCGAGCGGTACACGGGCCTCGTGACGCTGCTTCGACCCGTCGCGTCCAATCCGCGCGCGCTTGCGAGCGCCTACGACCAGGCCAGGTCGATCTCGATCGACCACGCGGTCATGGAGAGTGCCGCGGCCGATCGGCGGGTCGTGATGGCCGCAATGGATGTCGGCTGGAGCGATCTCGGGTCGTGGGGCGCCCTCCTCGAAGCGCTCGGAGCGGGCGGTTCCGGGCGCGTGGTCCAGGCCGATGAGCCGGCCGACGCGGCCCCGGACGACCTCGTCGTCGAGCGAACCGGCGGGCGCCTCGCGGTTGGTTCCGGTCCGCGCGGTATCCTCGCGCCGACGCCGACG
>SCTE01000488.1 GCA_004298915.1 Chloroflexota bacterium
CCAGGTCACGCCACGAACGAAGCTCATCGTGATCAACGCCCCGCACAACCCGACCGGCATGCTGCCGGATCGCGCCACGTTCGATGCCGTCGTGGCGGTGGCCGCAGAAGCCGACGCGCACCTGCTCGTGGACGAGGTCTATCGCTACCTCGAGTTCGAGGATGAAGAGCGGTTGCTGGCCGGCGTGGATGCCGGGACGCATGTGATCTCGCTCGGGGTCATGTCGAAGTCGTTTGCCATGGCGGGGCTCCGTATTGGCTGGATCGCGTCCCGGGACGCGTCGCTGCTCGCCCGGGTCTCGTCGTTCAAGGACTACACCACGATCTGCGCCTCGGCCCCGTCCGAGATCCTGTCGCTGATCGGGCTGCGTGCCCGCGACGTGGTCCTTGGTAGATCACAGGCGCTCGTGGCCCGGAACATGGCGGCGCTCGATGCGCTCTTCTCCCGCTGGCCCGACACGCTGTCGTGGGTTCGCCCGGCCGGCGGGTCCGTCGGCTTTCCGAGGCTCCGCGCGGACCTCGACGTCGACGCGTTCAGTGCCGAACTGGTCGAGCGCGAGGGGGTGCTCCTGCTCCCCGGGTCCCGCTTCGGGCACCCGGGCAACCACTTCCGGATCGGCTTCGGACGCGATGACCTGGACGAGGCGGTCGCGGGTTTGGAGCGGCACCTGGAGCGCGTCGCTCGCTGATCTCGGGGCTCGGGAGCGCCCGCAGCGCCGGGATGCCGTCCGCCGCCGTCCGCCAACCCCATCTTCCTGCCAGGCGGACATCCCCGGACACTTGGGCCGACTGTCCACGTGCAATCGACGCATGCAGCCCGGGCGGTCATCCGGATTCGTGCTCAGCCGACTTGGTGCAGGCCCGCCTTGGCCACGCCGGCCGTCCCGAACGCGGTCGTAACCGAGCCCAGCGATCCACCGATGGTCGTTTGGCAGGAAGCCAAGCCAGGCGCGACCGCGGACGATGTGGCGCGGCGCCCGCTGAACTCGGAACCGCCGCGGGCCGTACCCTCCAGCGATGCACCCATTCCATTTCCTCGCCGATGCGCGCGGGATCGTCAGCGGCCGCGAGCTCGCGGAGCTGGCCCGTCGGGCTGAGCAGACCGGCTATCACGGACTCGTCATCCCGGATCACCTGATCGAGCAACTCGGGCCGGTGCCCGCGATGGCCTGGATCGCTTCGGCGACTGACCGCCTCCGCGTGGCCGCGTTCGTGTTCAACAACGACCTCCGGCATCCTGCCGTCCTTGCCCAGGACCTCGCCTCGATCGATGTCCTGTCCGGCGGGCGCCTCGACATCGCGATCGGCGCCGGCTGGAACAAGCCCGAGTACGACGCGATCGGCCTGTCCTTCGACGCCACGCCGGTCCGGCAGGCGCGCCTCATCGAGTCGATCTCGGTCCTCAAGGGCGCGTTCGGCGAGGGCCCGTTTTCGTTTGCCGGCGAGCACTACACGATCACCGACCTCGACGGCTACCCCAAGCCGGTCCAGCGCCCGCACCCGCCGTTCCTCATCGGCGGCGGGGGACGTCGGACGCTCGAACTTGCCGCTCGCGAGGCGCAGACTGTCGGCTTGGCGCCTCGGATCCAGAAGTCCGCAAGGTCGGATCCGCAGTCGATCACGGTCGCCGGGACGGCCGAGAAGATCGAGTGGATCCGCGCGGTCGCGGGCGATCGCTTCGATGACCTCGAGCTCAACGTCTACCCATCCGGCGTCGGGCCGTCGGTCACGGACCACGCCCTCGCCGAGGCCCGCGAGGCGGCGGCATTCCTGGCCGGGCGGACACCGGTCGACCTCACGCCCGAAGAGGTCCTCGAGTCGCCCCACATCTTCATCGGCTCGCTCGCGTCGCTCGAAGAGAAGTTCATCCGCCAGCGCGAGCAGCTCGGCATCAACTCGATCATGGTCGGCGAGATGGGTCCGTTCGATACGCTCGTGGAGCGGCTGGCCGGGACCTGAGGGTCAGGGCTCGGTTGGCTGCGGCTCCATCGCCGATCCGTTCTGAGGCAAAGGTTCGAGGTGCGGATTCCCTTGGGAAGCTGAGCCCTCGGATGCTCGCGGGTTGGCTACTCAGATGCGCCACTTGGCTGGATGGCAAGCCAGCCGAACCCGATGGCGAATGTCGCCGCAACGACCGCAAACAGCCAGACAAAGGCGTTTCCCAGCCCCCCGATGGCCCCCAGAACCAGGACAGTTGCAGTCAAGGACTCGTTGACCACGTGGCCGATGACGATCGGGCGCACGAAGGGCGGGTGCCGATACATCCAGGTGGCCACATTGAACCCGACGAGCTCCGCTCCGTAGAGTTGTGCGAGCGCCGACCCGGAGGGATCAACCTCGATGCCGAGGATTGCAAGGATCGTCGATGGCACCACGAGTAAGCTCGCGCCGACTACAAGGCCCACCAGAGCGTTGATCGCGACAAACAGCCGCCCAGCCGATAGGTTCATCGATCAGAGCCTCCGCAAGCGAACGGTCTTGACGAGCATATTGTCCCAACTTCGGCCCTCGGCAATGGTCGGGGGTGCTCCTGCCCTGTCACTGGCGCGTGGTCAGCCCTGGGGCTCCCACCACAGAGAACTGTGGGCTCCGCGCCCCTTGTCGGGCTAGGCGCGGGCAGCCAGCCACCCGATCAATGCCCCGATCCCCGTGAACACCAGCGCGGCGAGCGGCGCCCACATCGAGGCATCGCGGATCTCGAAGACTGGCATCCAGATCCCGGTGGCAAGCGCCCATAGCCAGGGGCGCCGACCCCCGATGAAGGCCGCCACGAGACCCGTGACCAGCAGGGAGCCGGCGGTGATCCCGGTGGCGTCGAAGCCGGGCCGCGAGTCCATGTACGCGATCGCGATGCCGAACCCGACTGCCACGACCGCGGCAATGATCTCGCGCCGTCGCTGCGACATCGAGCGCACCGCCGCCCGGAGCCCTACGCCCGCCTGCGCGGCAGATCGAGGAAGGGAAGCGGCACGACGGTCGCCTCGACCCGGCCGCGTCGGCCTTCGACCGTCCACTCCACCTGGACCTTCGAGCCGGGGGCTTCGTATGTCGAGGGGACGGACGCCAACCCGATCGCCTGCTTGAGGATCGGGCTCCAGCCGAGGCTGGTGACCCGGCCGATCTGGGAACCGCCGCGCGCCCCGAAGACCGGCTTGGGCGAGCGATCGACCGAGGCGGAGATCGCGGGTGGCAGGTCCTGGGCCTGGTACAGCCCTTCGATCCCGTACCAGTCGAGCGTCACGCCGACGAGCCGGCGCTTCACCCCGGTGGCCGCCGCTTCCCGACCGAGGGCCAGCTTCCCGACGAAATCCGCCTTCCTGAGATCCACGAGCCGGCCGAGCCCCAGCTCGTACGGGGAGTAGTTCTGCTCCGGGTTGAGCGCGTGCCGGGCGGACGTGTAGTCCACCTCGAGCAGGATCAGGCCCGCCTCGAGCCGAACGACATCGAGCGCCAGCATCCCGGCCGGTCGGATGCCGTACGCCGCGCCGGCCTCCATCAGCGCATCCCAGGCCTCGACCGCGCGCTCGGCGGGGATCCAGACCTCGTAGCCGAGGTCCCCGGTATAGCCGGTCCGCGAGACATCGATCGGGATCCCGGCCAGCTTCGAGGCGCGTCGTCGGAAATAGCCGAGCGTCACGAACTTCTCGCGCGTGGCAGCCTCGAGCACGGCGCGCGCGAATGGGCCTTGG
>SCTE01000489.1 GCA_004298915.1 Chloroflexota bacterium
TCAATCGCTCATATGAGCGATTGACACTCATTCGTGCACGGCGTACGGTCGAGGCGTGACGGCATTGAGCGGGGACGGGTCGACGTCGGGCCGACGTGAAGGCATCGCTGCAGCTCGCAAGTCGAAAGTGGCTGCGGAGATCCGCAGCGCTCGGCTGATCATCGTCCTTCGCCGGGTCACGCCGCGCACCCGGCTGCTCGACCTTGTCAGCGAGCTGGTCGAGGCCGGCGCCCGGGTGGTCGAGGTCACGCTCGATGGCGACGACGGACCGGCCGACCTCGCCGCGGTCGGCGACCTGCTCGCCAGCCTCGCGCCATCCCCGGAGGAACGGGCCTGGGTCGGGGCCGGGACCGTGCGGACCGTCGAGCAGGTGCGGGCCGCGCATGCCGCCGGGGCGGCCTTCGGGGTGAGTCCCGTCCTCGATCGGGAGGTCCTCGCGGCCGCGCTGGAACTCGGCCTGCCGTTCATCCCGGGCGCCATGACCCCGACCGAGATCGATGCCGCCTGGCGAGCGGGAGCCGCCCTCGTCAAGGTCTTTCCCGGATCGTCGGTCGGACCGAGTCACGTTCGCGAGCTGCGCGGGCCCCTTCGCGAGATCGAGCTGGTCGTGACCGGCGGGATCGATCTCGGGAACGCCGCCGCCTTCCTTGAGGCGGGTGCCACGGCCGTGGGCATCGGGTCGGCGATCGTGCGGGCATCCCCCGCCGAGCGCCGGGTGCTCATCGATGCGGTCCGCCAGGCCTCGACGCCCGAGGCGGGCGCGTGACCGCACGCTCGCCGGTGTCGACCAGCCGCCGCGTGCCGCCGGGCGCGGTGGATGCGCTCGCGGGCCAGGTGGCGCGCCTGTTCTTCGATCGGCAGCTGTCCAAGATCGAGATCGCCGACCGGCTGGGCATGTCGCGATTTCGCGTGGCGCGGCTCCTCGACCGCGCCCTGGCGGATGGCATCGTCCGGATCGAGTTCCGCGATACCCCTGCCCGCGATCGCGACCTCGGCCGGGCAGTGGAACAGCAGTTCAACGTCGACGCGTGCATCGTCGCCACCGATTCCGATGACCCGCAGGGCGCGGCAGCCCAGCTCGCGGCCGAGCACGTGGACGGGCTCCTCGAGAGCCGGCAGGCGATCGGCGTGGCCTGGGGCTCGACCGTGGCGCGGGTCGTGGTCGCCATGCCCGCCCGCGCGGACCCGACGATCGACGTGGTCCAGCTCGCCGGCAATTCGACGGCGATGGGCATCGGAACCGGGCCAGGGGACACGTCGCGCGTGCTTGCCGAACGGCTCGGGGGGCGGGCACATGCCCTCCACGCGCCGACCTTCGTGGAGAACGAATCCCTGCGCGCAGCGCTGGCGCGCGAGCCCGAGATCGCCGACACGCTCGCCTGGTTCGATCGTCTGTCGGTGGCCGTTATCGGGATCGGCGCCTTCGTCGCCGGGTCGGGCGACATGACGACGTCATCGTCGTCGGCGGACGCTCCGCCTGTCCTGAGTCGGAGCTGGGATCCGGTCGCGCCGCGATCGTCGCTGCTCCGATCCGGGGCGCTCCTCCCCGACGACCTCGCGCGGCTGCAAACCGCTGGCGCCGTCGGCGACCTGCTCGTTCACCCGTTCGACGTCGACGGACGGTTCGTTGCCCCCGAGCTCGCCGCACGGGCGATTGCAATCTCGATCACCGCCCTGCGCCGGGTCCCGCACGTCGTGGCCGTCGCGACGGGGGCGGACAAGGCCCTGGCGCTGCGCGGGGCACTCCGGTCGGGAATCGTGCGAGTCCTCGTGACCGATGCCCGCGCTGCCGCCGACCTGCTCCAGGCGGGGCGGCCATGAATCGTCTGGGTGGCCGAACGATCGTCGTGACGGGGTCGACCGGCATCGCGGCGGCCGCGGCCCGTCGATTCGTGATCGAGGGCGCGGGCGTCTTCGTGATCTCGAAGACCGAGGAGCATGCCGGCCGACTTGCCACAGCCCTCGCCATGGAGCTCGGCGGCACCATCGGGTGGGCATCGGCGGACCTGACCGACGAGGCGGCGACCGAACGAGCCATCGATGCGTGCACGACACGGTTCGGGCGGATCGATGGGCTGTTCTCGGTCGCGGGCGGCAGCGGGCGCCGGTTCGGGGACGGCCCCATCCATGCGATGACCCGTGACGCATGGGACCGGACTCTCGAGCTGAACCTCACGTCGCAGGCGCTGGTCTGCCGCTCGGTCGTCGCGCGGATGCGGGGCCAGGAACCGGACGCGACCGGCTCGCGCGGTGCGATCCTGCTGATGGGGAGCGTGACGGCCACGGACCCGGCGCCCGAGTTCTTCGCGACCCACGCCTATGCCGCGGCGAAGGGCGCCATCAACGCCCTCGCGACGACGATGGCGGCGACGTACCTCCCGGACCGGATCCGCGTGAACGTCGTGGCCCCCGGGCTCACGGCAACGCCGATGGCGCAGCGCGCCGCCGACGATCCGGCGATCCGGGCGTACGCCGCTCGCAAGCAGCCGCTCGCGGGGCCGATGATGGATCCCGACGACGTCGCCCATGCCGCCGTGTACCTCCTGTCCGACGAGTCCCGGGCGGTGACCGGGCAGGTCCTCAAGGTCGACGGGGGCTGGTCCGTGGCGTCCATCTCGCCCGAGGCGGGTTCGTGATGCTCTTCGGCGCCAGCTCGGGCCACCGAAAGCCGGGGACCGACACGTGACGGCGGCCTGGGCCCGCGACGTGCCGCTCATCGCCGAGGCCGATGTCTGCGTCATCGGGTCCGGCTCGGCCGGATCGACCGCGGCCATTGCCGCGGCCAGGGGCGGCGCCTCGGTCGTGCTCGTCGAGCAGATGCCGTTCCTCGGTGGCACCGGCACCGCGGTCCTCGACACGTTCTACGGCTTCTGGACGCCGGGCGAAGCGCCGATCAAGGTCGTGGGCGGGATCGCGGACGAGGTGGTGGCCGGCCTGCGTACCCTCGGCCCGGTGCTCGAGCGACCGAACACCTACGGAGCCGGAACCGGCGTGACGTACGTGCCCGAGCACCTGAAGGTCGCCTGGGAACGGCTGGTCGTGGACGCCGGCGTGGGAATCCTCCTCCACGCCACGCTCCAGGACGCCGAGGTGGTCGATGGGCGGGTCCGGTCGGTCCTCATCGCCACGAAGGGCGGTCTCCGGCGGATCGCGGCGCGCGCGTTTGTCGACGCCAGCGGCGATGCGGACCTGTGCGCGTTCGCGGGGTTCGGATTTGAGATGGCCGGGGAGATCGATCCGGCCCAGACCCTGACGACGACGTTCCGGATGGCCAACGTTGATCGCGCCCGCCGCCGATCGATCACGAGGGACGAACTCCACGCCCTGATGGCCGCGGCGGCGGCCGACGGCTACGACCTCCCGCGACGCGAAGGGAGCGACCACGTCACCCCGATCGACGGCGTGACCGCGACGGTCATGACCCGCCTCGAGCCGAACCGCCACGATGCGGCGGGAGGGATCGTGAACACGACGGACCCGGGGTTCCTGACCGCGGCGGAGATCGACGGGCGCCGGCAGGCCCTGGAATATGCCCGGTTCCTCGTGGATCGCGTGCCCGGCTACGAGGCGGCGGCCCTGGTCGCCCTCGGAACGCGGATCGGGATCCGGGAAACGCGGCGGGTGTACGGCGATGCGCGCCTGACGCGCGATGACGTCCTCGCAGCCCGCCAGTTCGACGACCAGATCGGGCTGTGCGGCGCCCCGATCGAGGATCACCGGGCCGGGCCGGACACCCGCTGGACCTACCTGCCGCCCGGATCCGCGGTCGGGATCCCGTACCGGTCCCTCGTCGTTCGGGACGCGGCCAACGTCCTCGTCGCCGGGCGCTGCTTCTCGGCGACCCATGACGCCCACGCCTCGGTTCGATCGATGGCCCAGTGCATGGCCATGGGCCAGGCCGCGGGCTCGGCCGCCGCGCTCGCGGTGATGACGGGCTCGCGAGACGGAACTGTCCGGAGCGTGGCATCCGCCGCGCTGCGCCGGACGCTCCTCGACGCCGACGCGATCCTCGCGATCCCGGCCGGGGCGCCGGCATGACGCCCGGCGTGACATCCGACTCCGCGTCCGGTGCGACGTTCGTCCGAACGGTCCTCGGGGACATCGAGCCAGCGTCGCTCGGGACCACCTATGCCCACGAGCACCTAGTCATCGACGGTGGCGGCGCGGTCACGATGTCGCCGGACTTCCTGCTCGCCGACGCGGACCGCCTGACCGCGGAGCTGCAGGCGGGGGCGCGGGCGGGGCTCAGGACGGCGGTGGACGCGATGCCGGCGGACTGCGGGCGGAATCCGCAGCTCCTGGCCGAGCTGTCTCGGCGCAGCGGCGTCCAGGTCATCGGCTCGACCGGGCTCCATCACGAGAAGTTCTACGGGCCGTGGCACTGGAGCCGAGGCGCGACCGAGGAGGAGATCGCCACACTCTTCGTGGCCGACATCGTCGAGGGCATCGATGCGCGGGACTATGGCGGGCCGATCGTGTCGCGCACCGCCGTCAGGGCCGGCCTGGTCAAGATCGCCGGGAGCACCGACGGCCCATCGGAGCGGGACCGGCCGATCTTTCGCGCCGCGGCGCTGGCGCATGCCCTGGTCGGCGTTCCCATCCACACCCACTGCGAGGCCGGAACCGGCGCGCTCGAACAGGTGGCCCTCCTGACCGAGAACGGTGTCG
>SCTE01000490.1 GCA_004298915.1 Chloroflexota bacterium
TGGTGGACGGGTCGTGATGACCGCTGCGGCGTTGCTCAATCCCGACGCAGCCGGGATGCGCACCGACAATGGCGAATTGATCGGTGCATTCACGGCGAATGGAACGCTCGCCCTGGTCATCTTCGGCGGGCTCTTTGGCGGTATCGCGGCCGGGATCTGCTGGGCGATTCTGTCGCCGTGGGTGCCGGGATCGGGTTGGCGTCGCGCGGTCCTCGTGGGACCGCTGGCCATGGCGATCGGTGGGTCGTTCCTGGTGCGCGGCGACAACACGGACTTTGCGATCCTCGAGGGCGATGCGCTGATCCTTGCGCTCCTGCTCGGCCTCGTCGTCCTGATCGGAATCTCGGTGGCCAGGCTCGACGACCTGTTCGAGCGACGGTTGCCACGGCCGGCGCAGGGCCGGTTCGGCCTGACGCTCGCCTACGGCCTCGTTGCGCTCGCCGGTCTCCTGTTCCTGCCGTTGACGATCGGCTTCTTCTTCTCGGTGGCCGCCTGCGACTGCAGCTCTCCCCCAATCTACGTCGGGTGGGCGCTCGTCGTGGTCGCTGCCATCACGGTCCTGTGGTGGGCCGTTCGACTGGCCACCGGGCGGAGCGATCCTGGTCGAGGACTCGTTCGCGCCGGTCGGTTGGGCGTCGCTGGAGCGGCGATCGCGGGCGTCTTCCACCTCATCCCGCAGCTGGTGCAGATCCTCAGGTTCGCCTGACCGATCCCGCGGCGCGTCGGCGCCCGGTCCAACTCACTCGGTCAAGACGACGGCGGCGAGGCGATCGACGAACGTTGTCTGCGACCGGTTGGCGCGACGGCGGGCCTCCTCGATCACGAACCACGCGAGACGGTCGATCTCCGGGAACGTTCCGATGCGCCCGCTGCCCGGTGGCCACGGCATCTCGAAGGTGTTCGAGATCGCCGTCGCCGGGTCGAGGTCGCCTTCGATGGCCCAGCAATGGACCCGTTTGCCGCTGGCCTGGGTCACGAATCCGAGGTCGATCGACATCGATTCCGGGTCGCGGGCAACGTCGCCGACCTCATGCCCGGTCTCCTCCGCGAATTCCCGGTAGGCCGTGGCGATGAGATCGTCGCCGTCGGCGACCTCGCCCTTTGGCACGGTCCAGTGACCGTGATCCCGCCTGGCGAAGAACGGCCCTCCCGGATGGCCGAGCAGGACCTCCAGTTGCCCATCTCTCCGGCGGTACAGCAGGATCCCGGCACTGACCCGGCGGCTCATCGAACCCCAGGGCCGCGCGTCCGATAGCGCCGGACCCGGGCATGCATCCGGACGTGTCGCCCCTCGCGAGGCACCACGCTGATCGCCCCGTCGTGCTCGAGGACCGCAAGCTGCACCTGGTCGATGCTCTCGAGCCCGTGCTCGCGGAGCGCGGCAGCGAGGTCCTCGTCGTCGAGGCCCTCGCGCTCGAGTTGTGGCCGAATCCACGCACCATCGCGGGCGATGGTCGTCGGTGGCACGTCCAGGAGGCGTCGCAGGAACGTCGAGCGCCGCCGTCCGAGCGCAACCACCCGGTTGGCACCGAACAGCGTGACGAGGATGACGACCGCGCCGGGCAATGACGCATCGGCGCCGGTGATCGCGGGCTGGAGGGCGTTCGCGGCGAGGAGCACGGCCGCGAGGTCGAACAGCGTGAACTGGCCGAGCTCGCGCTTGCCGGAGACGCGCAGGGCGGCGAGGAAGACCAGGTACACGAGCAGGCTTCGGACCACGAGTTCGATCGGCGCGATGCCGAACTGCCAGGCCGAACTCGACAGGTCGAACATCCGGGCATCGTCGCACAGTGGCGGGCGAGGCGAGGCGGGGCCTGCGAAGGCGATGGAGGTCCTGCGAAGGTGACGGCGGCCATCGCCGGGCGCTACAGTCGCTCCATGTCCTATGAGGTTCGCCGCGTCCGCGAGGACGACCTTCCGTCCTGGTTCGAGTGCCTCACGACCGCGTTCCTGGATCGGCCCGACACGGCGTTGATCGCCTCGCAGATCGTTCCCCACTGGGATCTCGAGCGAGTCTGGGGGGCGTTCGACGGCCCGACCGTCGGCACGTTCCGGACGTGGGCGAGCGAGCTGACCGTGCCGGGCGGGGCGCGACTCCCTGCCTCCGCGGTCACGGCCGTCACGGTACGGCCAACGCATCGTCGTCGCGGGATCCTGCGGGCGATGGTCGCGGCGGAGCATGCGGCCTCCCGCGAGCGCGGCGAGACGATCGCCATGCTCTATGCCGCGGAGGCGCCGATCTACGGCCGATTCGGCTATGGGCCCGCCGTGACCACGTGTGCCTGGACCCTCGACGCGACGAACACGGGCTTCGTCGGAGCGCCGGTGACGGGCATCGACTTCGCGCCCATCGACGAAGGAACCCGCGACCTCATGCGGGATCTCCATGAGCGGTATCGGGTCGGGCGCCCTGGCGAGGTCCGTCGGCGGCCGTTCAGCTTCGCGCTGGACCTGGGCTTGATGGACTTCGCCTGGGAGACCAAATGGAAGGGCTGGGTCGCCGTCCATCGGGATGCGGCGGGCGAACCCGATGGGTACGTCCGCTACGGGGCCGAATCGAAGTGGGAGGAGGGCCAGCCGCGTTCCTCGATCAAGATCCAGGACCTGGTCGCGCTCAGCGATGAGGCCTACGACGCGTTCTGGCGGTTCCTCGCCGAGACGGATCTCGTGGCGACCGTGTCGATGGAGCGCGGCGCGCTCGATGACCGGCTTCCCTGGCTGCTGACCAACAGCCGGGCCTCGGCGGCGACCGGGGTCGGCGACTCCCTGTGGGTCAACCTCCTCGACGTTCCCGGTGCCCTCGCCGCCCGAACGTACGAACGACGTGGAGACCTCGTCCTCGAGGTGGCCGATCCGGAGCGAGGCGGGCGCCCGGCACGGGTCCGCCTGGACGCGGGCCCCGACGGCGTCACCTGTCTCGCCACAAAGCGTTCCCCGGACCTGACGCTCCACGCCGGTGCCCTCGGTGCCGCCTACCTTGGCGGAACGCCGCTCCGGCACGCGGTCATCGCCAGGGGCTTCGATGAGCACCGGGCAGGCGCTCTGGCCGAGGCCGACGCCCTCCTCCGGACGGTCGAGCCGCCTCGCTGCACGACGTTCTTCTGACCTCGTTGACGCTTCGGACGTTAATCCCGATAATCTGACTCGGGATTACCTACCGATGCCACGAACCG
>SCTE01000491.1 GCA_004298915.1 Chloroflexota bacterium
GCGATGGGCGGGCGATCCTCGGGGTCGGTGGCGGTTGGAAGCGCCGTGACTTCGAGGAGTACGGCTACGAATTCGGCACCTTCGGGACTCGGCTCCAGGCCCTTGAAGGAGCCATCCCACTGATGCTCGATCGCCTCGAGCGGCTCGTCCCGCCACCGATCCGCCGGATCCCCTTGCTGATCGCCGGTACCGGCCCGCGGCGCACCCTGAAGCTCGTGGCTCGCCACGCCGATTCGTGGCACGCCGCGTTTCCCGATCGGCCGGCCGAACTCGAGCCGGCCGTGGCGGCCCTGCGGGCGTGGTGCCGGGAATTCGGGCGCGACCCGGCGGAGATCGAATGGGGCCTCGGCGTCGAACCAACGGACCTGGAACGCTTCCTCGCCGAGGACGCGGACACCTATCGGGCCATGGGCTTCACCCAGTTCACGCTCGGGTTCAACGGGCCGGACTGGACCGTCGAGGCCGGAGCCCCGTGGTTGGCATGGCGGGATCGAATCAACGCCGGCGCGTGAGGTTTGCCTCGCACCCGGCTCGGGGGACCCTCAGGCACCGAGCAGAAACGCATTCGAACCCTGATGGCGCTGCCTTGCGTTTGGTCTTGATGGCCCGGATGGCCCCGGCAGTCTGGGTGGGATGGCGTCGGCTACGTCAGTGGGCGAAGGGCGATCCGGCTCCGTCGGCGAATGCGACGGCGGTCGACAGGATTGCGAGAGCGGTGCCGAGAATCCAGGACACTAGGATCGGGCGGGAGCTGCGGAGACGACGAAACATGGAACGGTCCCTTTCTTGTCGGGGTGGGGCCGTCCGGGCTCAAGACCGGTCGCGCCGGGCAGCGCGACTGCGG
Organism: Chloroflexota bacterium; assembly: GCA_004298915.1. Taxonomy (GTDB): domain Bacteria; phylum Chloroflexota; class Limnocylindria; order Limnocylindrales; family CSP1-4; genus UBA5189. The sequence goes on from SCTE01000491.1 coordinate 845, forward strand.
ACATGCTAGGGTTCGTCCGTGGGAAAGTCAAGTATTGCTAAACAACTGGATGTCGGCGCCGGGTCGGAGGCAGCCCGGGAGATCGGTCGCCGCGTGCGTGAGCGGCGCCGCGCGATCGGAATGACCCAGACCGAGCTTGCCGATCCCCTCTCGCGGGGATTCGTCTCAGCGGTGGAGAAGGGTCACGCCCTGCCATCGCTGGGCGCGCTCTGGCTGTTCGCGGCCCGGCTGGGAGTCGAGGTCGGCAGCCTCGTCGATCACGTCAACAGTGTTGGAACCGTGCGGTACACTTCCGCCCATGGGAACACGCTCCGCTCCGGCGCGCACGGGAACAGGGACGAAGCAGACGCGGCGGCGCATCGTCGTCGATGATTCCGCACTGGCGTCCCGAATAGGCGAGCGAATCCGGCAGGCCCGGCTTGCCGCCAACCTGACCCAGCAGCAACTGGCGGCCGGTCGCTACACCAAGGCCTACATCAGCGCGCTCGAGACCGGCCACAGCAAGCCCTCGATGGCCGCCCTGAACTTCCTGGCCGACCGCCTCGGCATGGACGCGAGTCGGTTCATGGCCGATGAGCCCGCGTCCTGGCGTCGACTGGAGGTCGACCTCGAGCTCGCCGCCGGTCGATGGCAGCTCGCAGCCGATGGATATGGCGACCTGCTTACACGGCCCGTGCCGAGGGAGACCCGGGCCGAACTCCTCCTCGGCCAGGCTGAGGCCTTCGCCGCACTGGATCGCGG
>SCTE01000005.1 GCA_004298915.1 Chloroflexota bacterium
CTCCAGGCCGTGGCCGACGACCTCGAGCGAGCGGCCGACGCGCTTCCGGGTCGCTCCTCGACGATGCCTCGACGCGGAGCCGACGGGCTCGATGCCGACCTTCGTGCCGGCGTGGACGAGGCCATCGAGCACGGGTTCGTGATCCAGTCCGAGGACGGTTCCCTCGAGATCCGGCATGAGCTGATCGCCGACGCGATCGAGGCCGAGCTGCTCCCCAACACTCGGCGCGAGATCCACCGCTGCCTCGCTCGCGCCGAGTCATTCGGCGCTGCGGCTCGCGCCCATCACGCCCTTGCCGCGCACGACCTCGAGACGGCGCGGGCCGCGCTGCTCGAGGTGGCCGACCAGGCAGCCGAACGCGGAGCGGAGGCGGATCAGCTCGCGGCGCTCGAGCTCGCGATGGAGCTGGATCCGACGGCCGGTTCGGATCGTGCGTCGGCGCAACGCCTGGTCACGATCGCGGACGTGGCGGCCGCGGCCGGGTTCCCCGAGCGGTCCGCGGCCTACCTCGAGGCCGCAGCCGCCTCGTTCAGCGAACGTGGTGACGCGGAGGTCCTGGCGGCGATCCATGAGCGCCGCGGTCGCGTGGAGCGAACGCTCGGCCACCAGGAGCGGGCGCTCGCCGAGCATCGACGTGCGGCCGGCATTGCGCCGGGCGGCGCGCACCTCCTTCGGGCCCAGGCATTGGGCGCCCTGGCCCAGACCCTGATGCTCCTCGGGACGTTCGGCGAGGCCGAGAGCGTCGCCAACGAGGCGATCGACGAGGCGCGGCAGGCGGGTCCGGCGGGCCGAGCGGCGGAAGGCCACGCAACCTGCACCCTCGGGATCGCGCGAGCCTGGAGCTCGGACCCCGCCCGCGCGGTCGGGCTGCTCGAGTCGGCCCGGGACATCGCCCTCGAGGTCGGCGAGGCGGACGACTACTTCCGAGCCGTGCTGAACCTCACGACGGCGCTCACGCTGCTGCATCGCGGCGCGGAGGCGATCGCCGCCACGGAGAACGCGCTCGACCGGGCGCGCGCCTTCGGCCTCGATACCGTCTACGGGAACACCCTGCGCGGCAACGTGGCGGAGGCCCTGTTCCTGACCGGCCGATGGCCGGAGGCGCGGGCGGCGATCAAGACGGCCCTCGAATGGAGCTCGGCCGCCGATGCCTTCGCCGACGCCGCCGTGACCTCGGCCATGCTCGAGGTCGAATCCACGTCCGGGGAGCTCGCCGCGCGTCTGCTCGGGCGACGGCTGCTGGACCTTCGGAGCGCTCCGGATCCGCAGTCGGTGGTGCCTGCCAGCCGCGCGGCCGCGTCGTTCGCGATGTGGCGTGGCGACCTGGGCGATGCCGCCAGCGCCGCGGAACTCGGCTGGTCCGCGGTTCGGACCACGGAGGACTGGGTGCTCGTGGCGCGCATGGCGGCCACGTACCTCGAGGTCCAGGCCGTGATCGTGGCCGACGCGCACGAGCGTCGTGCGATCGCCGACGTCGCCGCCGCTCGTGAGCGGGCCGGCGTCGTCCTGAAGGAAGCCGAAGCGGCCATGCGATCGAGCGGTGTTCCGTCGGACGCGGCGAGTCGCGGCGAGGCGGAGGCCCACCTGGCGACGGCGCGGGCTTTCGCGGCGCGACTCGATGGCCGGGACATGCCCGTGGTCTGGGATTCCGTCGCCCGTTCCTGGGAGCGCGTCGGCAACCCGTACCTCGTCGCCCGCGCGCGCTGGCGGCAGGCCGAGGCGGCCCTCCCGGCCGCGGACGCCCGGGTGGGTCGGGCAGCGGCGCGCGCGCCGCTCCTCGAGGCGGTCCGGATCGCGCGCGACCTGGGGGCGGCACCATTGCTTCGGGAGCTGGAGGTCCTGGCGCGTCGCGCGCTGATCACGCTCCCCGCAGCGCCCGCCGGACCTGCGGCAGGCGACGCCACCGAGGCCGCGCCGCCCGCGACCCCAGCCACTGACGAGCCACCTGTCGAGGTCGCGGACACCGTCCCCGGCGCGGGGTCACGGAACGGGGCTCGCCATCCGGCCGGCACGGTCGAGGTCGGCCATTCGATGCGCGGGCGGCGCCGCGGCGACCGGGAATCGCTCGGCATCGGCGAGCACGGGATTGCGGCCGACTTCGTGGGACCGCCGGAGCTACCCGCGGATGCGGCCTTCGGCCTGTCGAATCGCGAGCGCGAGGTGCTCGGCCAGATCGTCCTCGGCCGGACGAACCGGGAGATCGGCGAGCGCCTGTTCATCAGCCAGAAGACGGTCGGTGTCCACGTCGGGAACATCCTCTCGAAGCTCGCCGTGTCGGGGCGCGTCGAGGCGGCGATGATCGCGGTGCGGCTCGACCTGGTCCCGACCCGGAGCCGCTGACCGGCGCCGCGCCGAGGGCCCCAGTCGGCGCTGGGGCGTGAAGACGGCGACCCGACCCCACCATCGACCCGGAAACCTCCGAGAAAACGAACGAGACCCGGAGGAGGATCCGGGTCTCGTTACGGTGTTCGTCCGGCAGGAGGGTGCCGGTCGAGTGTGTGGTGTGCGGTGTCTACCAGCGCTTCATCGCGGCTTCGACGAGGGCAATCGCCGCAAGCGGAGCGATGGTGAGTGCGAGCTTCCAGGCCCGAGTCATTCGATGCTTCATGGTTTGGGCACTCCCGTGCTTGGCGTTCAGGTCATCCGATTGCTTGATCGGAAGTCCATCCTGCTCATGCCGATGCGTGCCCTCAATGAAGCCAAAGTACTAGTGGCCCCCGGACCTTCGGGGTAACCGGAGTGACCCGGACCGGACCGGTCCACCCCGGAACCGGCCGGTCCGCACCAGCACCATTGACCTATCCGGAGCCTACGATCGGCCGCTTATCTGCCGGTTACCTGGTGACGGATTCGACCGTCAGGGAGTGGAGCTCGCCGAACGCTGCGGGGCCGTTGACGTACGCTCGACTGATGCACCTGCAGGTCTGCTACTCCGACGCCTACGCCCGGTCGCTCGACGCTCGGGTCGTGGCACTCGACCTGGCCTCGGCGCCGACGGTCGTCCTCGACCAGACCGTGTTCTATCCCGGCGGTGGCGGGCAGCCGTCCGATCGCGGGCTGATCCTCCGGGCCGCCGACGGACGCTCCTGGGACGTCGTGGCCGCCAGGAAGGTCGATGGCGAGATCGTCCACGAGCTGAATCCCGACGCCGATCCGCCCGCGGTCGGAGACATCGTCCGCATCGACCTCGACTGGGCGCGCCGGCATGCGCTCATGCGGACCCACACCGCGCTTCATGCCCTGTGCGGCGTCGTCTGGCGGGACTACGGAGCCCTCGTGACCGGCGGGAACATGGAGCCCTGCGCGGGACGGATGGACTTCGAATTCGAGCGCATGAGCGGCGACCTCGTCGACGAGATCGAGGCCCGCGTCAACACCGAGCTTGCTGCCGCGCGCGACGTCCGGGTCAACGTCTTGCCACGGGACGAGGCCTTCGCCATCCCGGACCTGATTCGGACAAAGATCAACCTCCTGC
>SCTE01000579.1 GCA_004298915.1 Chloroflexota bacterium
CGCGAAGACTTCCTCGATTGAGCTGGTATCCCAGGGCCAGGGCCCGGCCAGATCACACACGTAATCGCAGGGCGGCGCGATGTCTACGTTAATCCAGCCCTGCGCCAGAAGCTGGTGACGATCACAGCAACCTAAGTTGAGTCTCATAGTCTCACCGCCTGAAACGGCCTTCTCTCGGGCCTGCGCCATGCATCATCTCCTTGCCGCGCGGTTTCCAGTCGCCCGCAAGCTGCGCTCTGTAGCAGCCCGGTGCGGCACGGTAATCGCTCATTCCATCACCTTCCGGCAATGCTCATCCCATTCACATGCTCTGCGCCAGTGATGCGGCGCCGCGCGCATGGCCTCGGGCAGATAGGCTTTCGAGGTGTTCGTTGCGTGGATGCGGGCGATCATGCGGACCTCCCCGGTCAGGAGCGGAACAGAAGAGCAGCAGGCTATTTTAATCCCTGCGTGCTGGATTCGTTTCAAGAATTCCGTGTCTTCGCCGTAACTGGTCGCCGGGAACGGGAAGCGCTCCCATACGGAACGCCGATAGCACAATGACGTCCCAAGGATCGTGCCGGTGTAGATCCAGGCCTCGCCTTCGATGTCATGACTCGGATCTGAACAAACACGCCGCCGCTCACGCCAGAACAGCATTTCGTTATACCCGGTCACTTCCGCGCCGGTCGCTTCCATGAGCGCGACCTGTTCGGCGATCCGGTTGGGGTGGCTCCAGTCGTCATCATCCCAATGGCAGATGATCTCTGACGGTTCGCCCGTATAGCGTTCGTTGGCCTTGTTACGCAGCTCGCCGATGGTTGCCGTGCTGCCGCTGCCGATTTCACAGTGCTGATAATGGCCGTGATGCCGGACGACGTCAGTGCGCCCGGTGTCCCAGATGACGAGCCGCTTCGCCGGATACGTCTGCCCCCGTAAGCATTCCACAGCCCTGCGGGCCAGCGCGGGCCGGTCACACGTTAACATCACGGCGCAGACTGTCGGCTCGCTCACGCATGCTACATTACCACGCAACTGCACGGACGGCGCACGCGCGAAAGATTAAATTCCGCGATACACTTTTGCCGGGCGCGATTTGTCGTAATTCCGGGTGAACTTCAGCGTATGACGGATCGGTAGTGGGTCAGTTTACCCACTACCGACGGATCAATCCCCTGAGCTCGAGCTCACACAGATACGCCGAGCAATGCTTGCGCGGCAGACCCGTTGCGCTCTGAACATCCGCGGCCGTGAAAATATCCATGCGCCGGATAGCCCGGAGCACACGCTCAATCTGCGTCATATGCCGATCCGGTACGGCTCCGCAAACTGCCGCTGCAATGTGATCTCCTCATTCTGCACCAGCAGTTCCGTCACCGCCCACACCATCGCATCCAGCCGGTTGGGAGATGGATCATTCGACTGCGGCGTCCAGGAGCAAAGCTCATCTTCCAGATCCCCCAGGCCTTCGACGTGATGCACCCGGCCCTGCTCATAGAGACTTGCCACCGGTTCCGCTCTGATGTGTTTCCCCCGGCTGGCCCATACTTTCCCGTACGATACATTCGGCTCGATCGTCCGCAGATTCGCTTCCACCAGATCCCCGCCGTTATTCACTTCGGCTACGATCTTGTCGAGACGCCTTGTCCGGTAAGCTGCAATTGCAATCTTAGCCCATCCCAGTGCGCTTTCCCGGCAGGACAAGTCCCGAAATATAATCACATGTCTGGATTCGGTGAGCATTGCCATGATAATGCCTGTCAGGTCAGAAGATTCCAGATGCGTTACTGCCGGGTCGATGGCTATGATGGTCCGCACGATGCGGTGCCAGTTGATATCGGCCTCTTTGATGCGCGTCGCGTCCAGCAGCTTGCGGGTCCACAGGGCGCCGGGTATGTCCTCGAGCAGTTCAGCTTCGATCTCCTGGCGGCCCAGTCTCGTGCCCCTGTAGGGATCAATTACGTCCGCGATGAAATCAGCCGACAGATTGGCGCGGTTCTCATCTGATGATCCGCGTGTGACGACGGTGCGGGGATTGGCAAGGATGGCTTTCAGGATTTTGAGCGGTTTTGGTGTAGTGGTGATGATGCCGCGCAGATGCGGGCCGGGCACGCGGAAACCGAACTGCACCTGGTCCCAGGCCTCCTGCGGCTGTTCGGTCGCGCACAATTCGTCAAACCAGAATTTGCGAAACTGCGGCCCGCGCAATCGCTCGGGGACATCCGCTGACCGCGTGATCCCGACAGCCCCGGATGGAAACTGCACCAGATGGCGCGTCGGATAATAAACGGGCCGCTGTCCGGGCGGGTAGCAGCTCATCAAACCAGACGGACCTTCAATCATGACATCACGGACATCCGATGCCGTAGGTGCAATCATGAGAATGCGTTCCGAGGGATCACGCGCCCATTCGCGGACTGTTTCGGCGCCCACGCGCGTGTTGTGAGTCGGAATCATGGCACGTCCGGCAAGGTACATGCTGTTTGGCGAATCGACGGTGATACATCTCATCGGGCCAGGCAACTCAATCGGCTCAGCCGCTTCAATCATGCGGTGGCGACGGCGCATCTGCTGCGAGCAGGAGAATGAAATCCGGTCAGCTTTGCGGGGAAGCCGGAAAACCTGCATCGTCGGGGTGAATGTCACCCGGTGTGAATCGTAATTCCCGCTGGTTTTCCGTTGTTCCCGCGTGGCTTTCATTCCGAGACTGCAAACCAGCTCGTAAACGCCGTCGGCCAGATTCAGATTTGTGTTGGAGAAACTCGCAGTCGAGGCTCGCTCTATGCCTCCGTCGGTGTCCATCAGACCTTGAAGCAACGCAAGTCTCTGCGGTATTGAAGCTCTGAGGTATAGCGGCGGTATGTGTTTATTCCGCAAAAGTCCAGTGGTTCTGAGCAGGATTTGCAATCCAAGAATGCCGAAATTCTGAGGATGGCTGTGCATCCTGCATTCGAATCCATCGCGTTCTATGTTTTTGATCAGGCTCGCCTGATCAGGTTCATGTTGCGTGATCGCAGCGCCATGCGACCCGCCGTCTCCGAGCCACGCGCCGAGCGTATAAGGCGGAATCGGCAGGCGAACGCGCGGCAGGTCAAGCGGCAGACAGTTCGGAATGCAGTGATTCAGATCCGCGCGCGCGGTCGGCTGCAGCAGAGTAGCTGCGATTTCAGAGGTGGTGCGGACTCGTGGGCCGGGAGAGTCTTCGTAAATGATCGGCGTTCGCCTGACATACTTCGCAGCGGCAAGATGAACCTTAAGCGATGACCGGCAAATACCGGCCCGGACAGCCGCTTTCCGGATTGACAGCCCGGATGCGATCAATGCAAGCGCTGGGCGGATGCGTGATTCACTGGGTTGCGTGCCGCAAATGCGGCGCAATTTCCACCGTGGCCAGTCCCGTGGAAAAACATGCTTGTCTTCATACGGACTGCGCAGAAGCGCCTTACGTTCCGCATACGTCCAGGTAACCCACTGGTGATCAGCACAGGCAAGGATCGACGCGCCGTCCCGGAAGCGGAGAGCATAAGCCGATGGCGGTGTCTCAATATCGGATACCCAAGTCACCCGGCATGTTTTCCCCTGTTCATCGAACAAGATGGCGCCGGGCTTGAGATCACCCATTGTTGTCCAACCTTCTGGCGTAGGCACTGGCGTATCGATATCC
>SCTE01000492.1 GCA_004298915.1 Chloroflexota bacterium
CGTCGAAGCGGCCCTCCTGACCATCGACAAGACATCACAGGAACGGGACTTCCGGGTCCCGTGGAGGTTGCCCAACATGACACTAGCCACACGTTCGGCCGCCGTTGCCGTCGTGGCCGTAGTCGCCCTCGGCGCGATCGTCGCTATCGGTCGCACCGCGCCCGTCGGGACCAACGAGCCCACGCCGAGTCCGGCCGCTACGGCCTCAGCCGTGCCGACGGGGATGACCGTCGCGGCATTCAAGCTGGCCCGCGACGCGATCTGCACCGAGGCTCAGTCAACCAACGCTCGCCTCGCGCCCCGCTACCGGAAGATCATTGACCCCGCCGCGACGGCAGCTGAATTCACAGACGGCATCGCCGCCCTCGGTGACTTCGTCACGCTGAGTTCGCAGACGACTGACCAACTCGCTCAGCTCGCTGTTCCGCCGGGCCTCGAACAGGGCCAGGCAGTCAATCTTGCGCAGTACCGCGACATCGTTGCGATCCTGCAGCACGAGCTCGAACTCCTCAACGCGGGAGAATTCGCCGACGCCAAAGCGGTCGACCTCTCGACCGATGCGATCAGCCGCCAGATCTCGGCCTGGGAAGCGGAGTACGGCTTCCTCAACTGCCCCTGAAGTCGGATCGGCCCGACTAGACTGGCCTCCTCGCCCGAGGAGGCCAGTCGCTCATGTACTACGTTCGCAACGGCAGCGTCCCACGCCAGCGGCACACCCAGCACCGGCGGCCCGACGGTGGCCTGTATGCCGAGGAGCTGTTCGGGGTCGAGGGGTTCACGGGGCGCAGTTCCCTCCTCTACCACCTCGTTCCTCCAACGGTCACGCACAGGATCGAGCCGGTTCGGCGCGTGAAGATCGAGGCGGCCGACGAACCGGCCCATCGCCATCACCTCGTCAAGGCCTGGGATCTGCCGGTGGGCGGGGACATCGTGAGCGGCCGCGTGCCGCTGTTCTTCAACCACGACGTGGTCATGGGAATCGTGCGGCCGGCCGGGCCGATGGAGCCTGGCCGCTTCTACCGCAACGGCGTCGCGGACGAGATGCTCTACGTCCACGAGGGCACCGGGGTGTGCGACACGATCTTCGGCCCGCTGCGGTATGGCCCCGGCGACTACCTGGTGCTCCCGATCGGGACGACCTGGCGCCTGGATCCGGATCCGGGCTCCGAGCAGCGAATGCTCTGGCTCGAGTGCCCGTCGGAGATCGAACCGCCGAAGCGCTACCGGAACGACTACGGGCAGCTCCTCGAGCACTCGCCCTACTCGCAGCGGGACCTCCATGCGCCCGAGGACGTCGCGCCCCATGTCGAGACCGGCGAGTTCATCGTGGACGTCCGCTCGACGGATCGGGTCACCGCCTACTACTACCGGAGCCACCCGTTCGATCTCATCGGCTGGGACGGCTACCTCTGGCCGTTCCGGTTCAACATCGGCGATTTCCAGCCGATCACCGGGCGGGTCCACCAACCGCCGCCGGTCCACCAGACCTTCCAGGCCCGGAATTTCGTGGTCTGCTCGTTCGTGCCGCGCAAGTTCGACTACCACCCGCTCGCGATCCCGGCGCCCTACAACCACTCGAACATCAACAGCGATGAAGTCATCTACTACGTGGCCGGCAACTTCATGAGCCGACGCGGCGTGGAGGTCGGCTCGTTCACGGCGCACCCGGCCGGCATCCCCCACGGTCCGCATCCGGGGACGGCCGAGGCATCGATCGGCCGCGAGGCGACAGAGGAACTGGCCGTCATGGTGGACACGTTCCATCCGCTCTTCCTGACGAAGGAGGCGCTGGCCCTGGACGACGACCGCTACCCGTATTCGTGGCTCCCGCCGGACGCGGCCGATGCCGCGCAGGAAGCCTCCGAGCTCGCGGAGCGAGGCCCGGAGGCGTTCCCGGACTGACGGGCTGGGCTACGGAGTCACGGGCGTGTCGTCTGCCGAGGCAGGATCGATCGTCACGGTCGAGAGGAACGCTCGAAGGAGATCCTCGGTGGATGCGGTGGGCGGAAAACCGAGCGGCCGGGCGAGCGTGAAGACATAGGCTCGTCCGCCCACGAATGTCGTTGACTCGACGTAGTTACAGCCGACGTACAGCCCGCCTGCGTGGCCGTCCACCGTGACCGGCTTCCACTGGTCCGGCGGTGGGAAGCAGTTCGCGCCGAAGGCGTCGACCACCGGTTGTCGATACGCGGCAATCCAGTCGGCCTCCGACATCCCGGACGGGACCCTGGACGACACCCCGAGGATCTCGTCGGCTGGGCCCGATGTCTTGAAGTGGTCGTAGACCGCCGCGACGGCCGCGGTCAGGTCGGCGAGGGTCGCCGGCGCCGTGGCCGGAGTGAGCCCCCAGTCTCCTGGATACCGGGCCGAATACCCATGGCGAGCCGAGGTGAAGCGTGTCCAGGAGGTCGGATCGATCGGCGTCGGTGACGGGCGTGGCGTCGGTGTCGACGGGGCAGATTCCCTCGGCGTTGCGCTCGCCGACGGTGTCGGAGTGGGCGAATTCCCGATCGCCGGACCCCGGTTGAGCAGAGCTATGCTCGCGACACCGAGCATCGCGATGACCGCGATCCCGGCGGCGAGTCGCATTGGCGTGGACATGGTGTCGATCCTCCACAGCACCGTCGGTCGGCGCCGCTGGTTGGTCAGGTGGACCTCGTCGAGGGCCGCGTCGAGCACACGGTCGGCGAGCTCGGTCGGGCCTTCGGCAAGCCAGCCAGAGGCGATTCGATCGAAGTCCCGATTCGTGCTCATGCGAGGTGCTCCCGCGAGATATCGGTGGGCGACCGCAGGTCCGCCTCGAGGGTGGCCCGCAGCGTGTTGGTGGCGTAGTGGAGACGCGACTTGATCGTGCCAAGCGGCACGCCGAGCTCATCGGCGATCTCCGGCAAGGTCAAGCCGAGGTAGTGATGGAAGACGAAAGCGGCCCGCTGCTCCGGCGGCAGGCGCCGGAAGCCACGATCGAGCTGGTCGCGCTGGGCGACAGTGACGAATTCGTCTCTGGCCGCCGGTCCGTCGCCGGGCAGGACTCGAACATTTGCCGCCCAGCGACGGCCACGTCTTGCCTCCGCATAGCAGGCGTTGACGAGGAGCCGATGGAGCCAGGCATCGAAACGCTCGACGTCGCGGAGCCGGGGCAACTCTCGCCATGCGATCACGAGCGTCTGCTGGACAGCGTCCTCCGCCAGCCCGAGGTCGCGCAGGATCCGATACGCGATGGCGAGAAGTCGATCGCCAGCCGCACGTGCCAGGCTGGCAAACGCCTCCTCATCCCCGGCTCTCGCTCGCTCGACGAGGGCAGCCTGCACCCTCGACTCCTTCCACGATGCGTCCGACGTGGACGCCTACCCTAGATGAGTCGGCGGGGCAGCCCAAAGGTTTGAATTTCGCCTTGGTCCGAGGGCCGCAGGTGAATCGGCCATCGGTTCGGACCTC
>SCTE01000493.1 GCA_004298915.1 Chloroflexota bacterium
CGTACAGCACCGCCATCCGCATCCGGGCGCTGAAGTTGCCCCGGCGCAGGGGCGTCGCGCCGGCACCGTCGGCCCCGCCGGCGCCGGGCGTGGCCGCGGTCCCGAAGTACCCGTCCACCATGGTCGTGATCTCGACGACCTCGCTCGAGCAGCCCAGGCCGGCCACGATCGTCTCGGCGTCGGCACGCGAGGCCGGGGACGAGGTCCGGTAGGGCATCAGGACGCAATGCAGCCGGTCCGCGCCGATCGCCTCGGCCGCCAGGTGGGCGACGAGCCCGGAATCGATCCCGCCGGACAGCCCGAGGACCAGCCGTTCGAATCCGGCCTGGCGCAACTGGCCCCGGATGAACTCGCCGATGACCCGGCGGGCCACGTCGGTGTCGATGGCCAGCTCATCGGGAAGGTCGAACAGTGGCCGTCCGGTCGCATCGACCGGGGCGGCCGGGGACGCCCGGTTCATCGTTGATCGCCGACCCGGCGCGCGACCTCGCGGCCGAAGCCGATCGGGCGCCCCGGGGCCATCGCCGGTGCGACATCCAGGCCGTCCTCCGCGCCGGTATCCGCGGTCGAGTCCGTCGCGAGGCCGGCGCGCTCGCCGATGAGCCGGTCGAGCTCGCGGACCATGAGCTCGGGCCGCTCGTCGCGGAGCAGCGGCAGCGCGATCCGTTCGCGCCGGATGTCGGCAAGGTTGATGTCGCAGGCGTACAGGCCCTCGTCGAACAGCGGCGCCGACAGGATCGTCTCGCCGGCCGGTCCGACGATCTCGGAGCCTCCCCAGAACGAGATCGATTCCTCGACGCCCACGCGATTGACGAAGATGACGAACGACGTGGTCAGTTGGGCGTACGTGCGCATGAGCGAGCGCCACGACGTCGCGGTGCCCAGGCCGACCTCGTTCGTCGCGGCCAGGTCCCGACCCGGCGAGGCGGCGATGTTGATCAGGATCTGCGCGCCGTCGAGGGCCAGTACCTCGGCGACCGGGAGGTGCCAGAAGTCCTCGCAGATGGCGAGGCCCACGCCGACGCCCAGGCGCGACGGGACGGCTCGCAGGAGATCGCCCGCGGCGAAGAACCGTCGCTCGTCGAACAGGCCGTACGTGGGCAGGAAGAGCTTCCGATGGACATGGCTGATCTCGCCATCCTCGATCAGGGCCGCGGCGATGAACAGGCGATGGTCGGCCGACTCCTCGACGAACGAGAGGACCACCGACAGGCCGTGCGTGGCGGCGGCCAGGCGGGCCAGCCGCGGGTCGTCCAGGCGCATCGCGACGTCGCTCGACAGGTCCTGGAGCTGATAGCCGGTCAGGCCGAGCTCCGGAAACACGACCAGGTCCGCCCCCTGGTCCCGTGCCTGCGCGATCAACTCGAGGTGACGCGCGATGTTCTCGTCGAGCGCGCCGAGGACCGGAGCGACCTGCGCCAGCACGATGCGGAGTGACTGCACGAGCCGAGCATACCCGAGCGGCTCGCGATTCCGGTGCGGATCCCGAACCGGGACAGCGCAATCGCGGTAATGGATGGTGACGCAACCGATCGCGGATGCTAGGCTTCCGGGCACCCGCGACCGAGTGGCCAGATCGGCCGAGCGTGTGCGGCAAACGCCCCCGCCGACCATCTCGCGTGGTCAGGTCGGCGCGAGGGCCAGGTGGAGGAGTACGCATGACCCTACGCACTTCGAGGTCGCCCATCATCGCGTTGTTCGCGACGGCGGCGATCATCTTCGCGGCTTGTGGAGGCGCCGCCTCGGCACCGCCCACGACGAGCCCAACGGTCGCGCCCACGGTGGCGCCGACCGAGGCCCCCCCGTATGAGGGCATGGCCTACCCGGCGACCGGTGAGGCGCCCTGTGGCGTCGCTCCGTACACCGGCAACTTCAAGAAGGTCACCGCGGTCGATCGGCTGACGGTCAAGTTCGAGCTCTGCGCTCCGGACGTGGCCTTCCTGTCCAAGGTCGCGTTCAGCGCCTTCGGCATCCAGGATTCGGACTACCTGACGGCCCACATGGCCGACAAGTCGATCCTCGACAAGGCCAACGGCACCGGGCCCTACATGCTCGACACGTGGGACAAGGGCAACCGCCTCGTGTTCAAGGCGTTCGACGGCTACTGGGGCAGCAAGGCGCTCACCCCGAACCTCGAGTTCCGATGGAGCGACCAGGCAGCCCAGCGGTGGATCGAGCTCCAGTCCGGCAACGTCGATGGCATCGACAACCCCGGCACGGACGACATCGCCGCGATCCAGGCCGACTCGAGCGTCAAGTTCTACGCTCGACCGGGCCTCAACACCCTGTACCTCGGCATGAACGACACGATCGCGCCCTGGACCGACGTTCGCGTCCGCCAGGCCATCGCGATGGGCATCAACCGGGAGCAGATCGTCAAGAACTACTACCCTTCGGGCTCCGAGGTCGCGACCCACTTCACCCCATGCGCGATCCCCTTCGCGTGTGAAGGCGAGGACACCTGGGGCTTCGACGCCACGGCGGCGAAGAAGCTGCTCACCGATGCCGGGTTCGACTTCTCGAAGACCTACAAGATCCAGTTCCGAGCGGCCGTTCGTGGCTACCTGCCCGATCCGCCCGTCATCGCGACCGAGATCTCCAACCAGCTCAAGACCAACCTCGGCATCAAGACGACCCTCGACCTCCAGGAGTCCGGGACGTTCCTCGATGCCAACGCAGCCGGCACGCTCGACGGCCTCTTCCTCCTCGGTTGGGGCGCCGACTACCCGGATGTCACGAACTTCCTCGACTACCACTTCGGTGCCGGCTCGGGGAAGAAGTTCGGTGCTCCGTTCCAGGACATCGTCGACGCCCTGACGAAGGGTGGCCAGTCGGCCGACGACGCGGTCCGCAAGGCGGCCTACACCGATGCCAACAACCTCATCAAGCAGCACGTGCCGATGGTCATCATTGCCCACGGCGGGTCCGGCACGGTCTTCAAGGCCGACGTCGCCGGCGCCCACAGCTCGCCCCTCAGCAACGAGGTCTTCTCGGTGATGCAGGCGGGCTCACGTGACACGCTGGTCTGGATGCAGAACGCCGAGCCGCTCAGCCTCTACTGTGGGGACGAGTCGGACGGCGAGACGCTCCGGGCGTGCGAGCAGGTCAACGAGTCGCTCTACGCGTACACGGTCGGGAGCACGGGCGTCGAGCCTGCGCTGGCGACGAAGTGCGAGGCGAGCGCCGATCTCGCGACCTGGACCTGCACGCTGCGCGACGGCGTGAAGTTCCACGACGGTGCCGATCTCGACGCCAATGACGTCGTCCTCAGCTACGCCGTCCAGTGGGATGCTGCCAACCCGCTCCACGTCGGGCGGTCCGGCGCGTTCGAGTACTTCCCCGGCCTGTTCGGGGGCTTCCTCAACCCGCCCGCTTCCTGACCCGAACCGGTCCCAGTTTCCGAGAGGGGTGTCGCCACCGGCGGCGCCCCTCTCGTGTACCGTCTGCACCACCGCATCCGGATCTGAACGGACTGATCGAAGCCCTTGACCAGATTCATCGCCCGGCGGCTGCTCGTCACGATCCCGGTCCTGCTCGGGCTGATCTTCATCGTGTTCACCCTCGCGCGGGTGATCCCGGGCGACCCTTGCCGGGCCGTCCTCGGGGAACGGGCCACCGACGCGGTCTGCGATGACTTCATCCACCGCTACGGCCTCGACCAGCCCATTCCGATCCAGTTCGGCCTGTACCTGGGACAGCTGTCCCGCGGCGACCTGGGGGTCTCCATCAAGCATTCCCAGCCGGTCACCCAGCTCCTGATCGACCGGCTGCCGACGACCATCGAGTTGACCCTGATGGCCCTGTTGTTCGCCGTCGTCGTCGGGATCCCGCTCGGGCTGTTGTCGGCGTATCGGCGCAACTCGCCGATCGACGTGAGCTCGATGATCGTGGCCAACATCGGCGTGTCGATGCCCGTCTTCGTGCTGGGCCTGCTGCTCCAGTTCGTGTTCGCGCTGCTCCTCAAGGGCACCCCGTTCGCGCTGCCACCGTCGGGCCGCCTGTCGTCGGGCGTCGAGGTCATGTCCCTGGTCCAGGTCTGGCACCTCGAGAACGTGACCGGTGGCCTGCGCGGCTTCCTCGACTTCTTCTCGCGGCTGTACATCC
>SCTE01000494.1 GCA_004298915.1 Chloroflexota bacterium
CGACCACCGATGCCCTCGAGCTCGCCCTTGCGCTCGAGTGTCTCGGCAACCGTCACGATGTCGACGGGCTCGCGCCGTTCGAACAGGTCCAGCATCGCCCGATAGACCGTGGCGTGGGCCTGCCGATAGAAGTCCTCCGGGCGAAGGAATTCGGCGATCTCGATGATCGTCTCGCGATCAATGAGGATGGCGCCGAGCACGGATTGCTCGGCCTCGAGGCTCTGGGGCGGCAGACGATCGATCACGGCAGGGCCAGTCTCCGGATGGGAAGTATCGGCTCCAGTGTCGCCGTCTCAGGGCTCACGGCACAGTGCCTTATCCCCGTGTTGGTTCTCGTGCCCGCGATACGCGTGGACGGCCTTCCGATGCCTGTGGACGGACTGTGGAGAGACCGGCTCCTTCGGCGGCGGCCCTGATCCGCGGGTCGCCTAGTCGAGGCGGCGGATGACGCCGATCAGCTTTCCCTGGATCCGGACATCGGGGTAGATCTGCGGTGGGTAGTTCGCGTTTGCCGGCTGCAGGCGAACGTGATCCTTCTCGCGGAAGAACGCCTTCAGGGTGACCGCGTTCTCCTCGACCTGGGCGACCACGATGTCTCCGTTGCGCGCGGTGCTCTGGGGTCGAATGAGCACGAAATCGCCGTCGGCGATGTGGGCGTCGATCATCGAATCGCCCCGAACTCGGAGCACGTAGGCGTCCCCGCTCGGAGCGAGGATCTCCGGAATCGCCATGGTCTCGGATGCGTCCTGGTAGGCCTCGATCGGTCCGCCCGCGGCGATCTCGCCGATGATCGGCACGACGTGCGCGTCGGCCGCACTGGACTGCGGAACGAGCTCGCTCGACAGCCCGAGGCTGATAGCGGCCGTTGGCGTCAGGCGGATGGCGCGCGATTGCGCGGCGCCGCGCTCGAGGTAGCCGTCCCGCTCGAGGATCTGGAGATGGTGATGGACGGCCGAGGTGGAACTCAGCCCGACGGCGCCCGCGATCTCCCGGACGGACGGTGGATAGCCGCGAGCACGGAGCGTCGCGGCGATGTGATCGAGGATCTTCGTCTTGCGGCTGGCGTCGTGCCTGGTCACGGGACCTCCTGGGAGCGGACTCGAAAGGATCATACCGAACACCCGTTCGATGTCAAGTGCCCTCGCGCGTGGCGCCTGGCCGGCTCTGCCTCACTTGAGCATCGTCGCGCCGGCCACGCTGAGCCACTCGCGCGCTCTCGCCGACCAAGGGGTTTGAGGGGCGGGCTGGTAGACTTCCCGTTCCCCGCGAGCGTTCGACATGGTCGATGTCGCGGCAACGGCATCCGCGGTTCGGAGGCGCCACGGCGCATGACTCGCAAGGAACGACAGGGATCCCGCGCGACGAGCGCATCGCGAGGACGAAGCACGGGCGGCGGCATGCGTCGCATGCTCGGGCTGCTCGCCATGCTTCCGCTCGCGAGCCGGGCGCCGCTCTACGCGCGACTCGTGTGGGCCCTGCTCCTGGACGATCGGACTCCGGCGGCTCGCAAGGCGACGCTCGCGGCCGCGCTCGGCTACGTGCTCCTCGGACGGGATCTCATCCCCGATGACGTTCCCGTGCTGGGCGGCCTCGATGACATCGTGGTCGTGGCCATCGCGATCGACGTCTTCCTCGACGGGATCGATGAGGACGTGATCAACGAGAAGCTCGACGAGCTCGAGATCGATCGGGTGGCGTTTCACGAGGACGTCGCCCGAATCCGGCGGTTCCTGCCGGCGCCGGTCCGACGCGTCGTCCGTCGCCTGCCGGGACTGGTCCAGACGGCGGGCGAGGCATTGCAGCAATCCGGTCTCGGCCCCAGACTTCGGGGCTGGATCACCAGGGAGGAATCGAACGCGTGAAGGTCATCCTGACGAAGGACGTCGCCAAGCTCGGCAAGGCCGG